>JARBTU010000182.1 GCA_029240015.1 Oscillospiraceae bacterium
ATCCTTCACGGTAGCAGGAATGTTAAGCTTAACTATCAACTCACGGATTGCCTTAACCAAGCTCTTAACAGCTTCTTCAGTAGTTGAAGCATTAAAACCAAGCATTTTTGCAATTTCTGCATATCTTTTGTCTGCAATAAATTCGCTGTATTTAGGGAAGGTGGCAAATTTAGTAGGTTTTGTTGCATTGTATTCAACAACCCAAGGCAAAAGAATCGCATTCGCACGACCATGAGGAATATGATATTCACCGCCAAGCTTATGAGCCAATGAGTGGTTGATTCCAAGGAATGCGTTGGTAAACGCCATACCGGCGATACAAGAAGCGTTGTGCATTTTTTCTCTCGCAACAGGGTCACCGTTATAAGATTTCTCTAAGTTCTCAAATACCAATTTGATAGCTTGAAGAGCAAGCCCGTCTGTGAAGTCAGATGCTAAAACAGAAACGTAAGCTTCAATAGCATGTGTTAGAACGTCCATACCTGTGTCTGCAACCAAACCTTTTGGCAGGGTCTGAACAAACTGAGGGTCAATGATCGCTACATCAGGAGTTAACTCATAATCAGCAAGAGGGTATTTAATGTTGTTGTTTTTATCAGTGATAACCGAGAAAGAAGTTACTTCCGAACCGGTTCCCGAAGTGGTAGGAATTGCTACCATCTGTGCTTTTGTTCCAAGTTTAGGGAAGTGGAATGCACGTTTTCTGATGTCCATAAATTTCATTCTCAAGCCATCGAATGAAGTATCAGGATGTTCATAGAATAACCACATACCTTTTGCAGCGTCCATAGCGGAACCACCGCCAAGGGCAATGATAACATCCGGTTGGAAGTTGGTCATACGCTCAACACCGCGCATAATTGTTTCAACAGATGGATCTGGTTCAACATCAGAGAATACTTCTGCGTGGCAGTATTCTTTACGTTTTCTTAAATAATGAAGAATCTTATCAATGTTTCCAAGTTTCACCATCATAGGGTCCGTTACAATAAATGCACGAGAGATATCCGGCATTTTTTCAAGGTATTGAATAGAATCGTTTTCAAAATAAATTTTCGGCGGAACTTTAAACCATTGCATGTTCGTTCTCCTTTTAGCTATACGTTTGATGTTCACTAAGTTTGATGAAGAAACGTTTTGAGTGGTTGAGTTGTTTCCAAAAGAACCACAGCCTAGTGTTAATGATGGCATATTGGTGTTATAAATATCACCGATACCGCCGTGAGTGGAAGGAGAGTTCACAATAATACGCCCTACCTGCATCTCTACACCAAATCTGTTAGCCATAGCATCATCACCAGTATGGATTGCAGCAGAGTGGCCCATTCCGCCTAGGATTAGCATATCACGAGCTCTTTCAAATCCTTCTTTTTCGCTTTTAACAACGATGTAAGCCAAAACAGGGGAGAGCTTTTCTTTTGAAAGCGGATACTCTTCTCCGACACCGTCAATCTTTGCGATCAATATTTTGGTATCTTCAGGAACTTTTACCCCTGCGTTTTGAGCAATCCAGAATGCGGATTGACCAACAATTTCAGGATTCAAGTTTTTGCCTCTTGCTTCCGGGAAGCAGTAAGCAGAAACTTTTGCTGTTTCGTCTTTCGTTAAGAAGTAACAGCTATATTTTTTCATGATTTCTTCAAATTGAGGAGCAATCTCTTCGTCAACGATAGCTGCTTGCTCAGAAGCACAAATCATACCGTTGTCAAAAGATTTGGAAAGCATGATGTCGTTACATGCCTGAGCTACGTCAGCCGTTTTATTGATGTATGCAGGAACGTTACCAGGGCCAACACCCAAAGCAGGTTTTCCTGCGCTGTAAGCAGCCTTAACCATTCCAGGACCACCGGTAGCAAGAATCAACGAAACATCAGGATGATTCATCAAAAGATTTGTCGCTTCAATGGAAGGAACCTCAATCCACTGAACACAGTCTTCAGGAGCACCTGCAGCAATAGCGGCATCTCTTAAAATTCTTGCAGATTCAGCAGAACATTTTTGAGCAGAAGGATGGAACCCGAAGATAATAGGGTTTCTTGATTTAATAGCAATCATTGCTTTAAACATTGCAGTAGAGGTTGGATTTGTAACAGGAGTAACACCTGCAACAACACCGATTGGCTCTGCAACTTCAAGATAACCTTCCAATTCGTTGTCGTTAATAACGCCAACTGTTTTTTGATCTTTTATACTGTGCCAGATATACTCAGTAGCAAAAAGATTTTTGATGATCTTGTCTTCATAAACACCACGTTTTGTTTCTTCTACCGCCATCTTGGCGAGCTTCATGTGGTTATCCAAACCGGCAAGCGCCATCTCATGAACAATGTGATCGATTTGTTCCTGGTCAAGTTTCATCATCTCAGCTAATGCAACTTTCGCTTTGTCAACAAGGTTATTAATTGTTGCAGCAACGTCAACTTCACTGTTTGAAATGTTTGCTTTTTCTTTTGTAGCCATAAAGATTCCTCCTGTAAATTATATAAAAATTTAGAATTGTTAAATTTCTAACAATATTATATTATATATTATGATAAAAGTCAAGCAGATTGTTAAAAAAATATCATACTCTTTATAACAATCTTTAATATATATTATCCTAAAATTATGTGCATCATATACAAACTATTCGGAAATTTTCTTACAAAAAAGAGTATATTAAATCGTACATCCATTTGATAAGAATTTTTTGCATTATTACATCATGAAAGCGCCCTAAACACAATAAAGGGTATGCCTTTTTAGCATACCCTTTATTGTGTTTATCATGAGTTGTTTGACGGATTGTTTTTTACTCTGTAACAGAGTGTCATCAAGCTGTCTCCCAGATGGACATTTTCCACCACGATTCCATGATAGTCAATTGCCAAATCATAATGGCTAAAGTTCCAAAATCCCTTAAAACCGAGTTCGATAAGAGAATCAGCCAACGCTTCTGCAGCATTTTTTGGAATACACAGAATCGCAATAACAGGGGAGTTTTCATGACAAAACTCACTAAGACTGTCAACATGCGACACCGTTAAAGAGCCAACAGTTTCTCCGACAAGTTCATCGCTATTGTCGAAGATACCAACAAGGTCAAATCCAAGATGTGAAAAATCGAGGTGTGTTACAATCGCACGACCTAAGTTCCCCGCACCGATAAGAATGGTCTTTTGTTGCTTATCAAGTCCCAGTATCTTTGCAATTTCATCATATAGAGCCTGAACGTTATACCCGTATCCTTGTTGCCCGAACCCGCCGAAGCAGTTTAAGTCCTGCCTAATTTGTGAAGCGGTCAACCCCATTTTTTCACTAAGCTCTTTGGATGAAATCCGATTACATCCGCCTTTTAATAGTTCACCCAAGAACCGATAATAACGGGGAAGACGACGAACAACAGATAATGAGACAGCAGTTGGTTTGGTCATAGCAATCCCGCCTTTTATAAAAGTTGGTCGAGTCTTTCTCTTATTTCCAACAAGAAAGTCTCGGTATCAACAGTTTTTTTGTTTGGAAGAGAAGAAAGGGATGCAAGGTCTCCCGTCATGACACCCTGTTCAATGGTCTGAATCGAAGCTTTTTCTAATTTTTCAGCAAAGTCAATAAGCTCAGGTGTTTCATCTAACTCGCCTCTTTTTTTCAAAGCTCCAGTCCATGCAAAAAGGGTAGCCATAGAGTTGGTGGATGTTTTTTCGCCTTTAAGATGCTTATAATAATGTCTCTGAACTGTTCCGTGAGCCGCTTCATATTCATACACGCCATCCGGAGAAACCAAGACCGAGGTCATCATGGCCAGGCTTCCGAAAGCGGTAGCAACCATGTCGGACATTACATCACCATCATAGTTTTTGCAGGCCCAGATAAATCCGCCTTGTGACCTTACCACACGGGCAACAGCGTCATCAATAAGGGTATAAAAATATTCAATTCCTGCGGCTTCAAATTTTTCTTTATATTCCGCTTCATATATATCGTTAAAAATATCTTTGAATCTGTGGTCATATTTTTTGGAAATCGTGTCTTTAGTGGAGAACCACAAGTCTTGTTTAAGATCAAGTGCATAATTAAAACAAGATTTTGCAAAGCTTTCAATGCTGTCGTCCAGATTATGCATTCCCAGCACGATACCGGAACCATTAAAGTCATGGATAAGCTGTTTGGTTTGGGTTCCGTCTTGCTCCGTTACAACAAGCTCCGCCTTAGCATTTGCAGGAACCTGCATCTCCACATCACGGTAAACGTCACCATAAGCATGTCTTGCTATTGTGATTGGTTTTTCCCACGTTGAAACAAATGGTTTGATTCC
>JARBTU010000183.1 GCA_029240015.1 Oscillospiraceae bacterium
AAAAGTATGACATCTCGTATAATATCCATAAAAAGTATGCTGTGACCAGTATTGCAAAGACAAGGTTGGTTTGCAGTAAAAAGAATGCCAATACCGGCAGAATAGCGGGGAATATGAGCATGGCATAGAAAAACACTTTCAGATTTTTTGTCTTTTGGAGTAATAAAGGGGATAAGCCCAACAGTAGGATAACAACAACCGTCAGGACTATGGAAACAATATCGTTGTTTACAATAACATTGTATAAAATAAAGCCAAACATCAAATAGACAATAACACCTAAATAACGCATTATTCTCGACAGCAATGCGTTATCCGGGTGCTTCAGGCTGTCAAACCATTCCTGATAATCTTTGCTCTGGGATTTACTGGCAATGACAATTGATATCAGGCAACAACCCAACGTGCATAAAAATGCTATTACGTTAAAACCCATAGCGCACCTCACAAAATATAAATTTTCTACGATTGTTTCTATTATAACAAAAACCTGCCCAAAAAGCAATTCAAGGCTTGCAGAACAAGACTTTAGCTTTATTCGACAGGTTTCGACGTTTGGTGGACCCGAAGAGGATCGAACTCTCGACCTCTGCATTGCGAACGCAGCGCTCTCCCAGCTGAGCTACGGGCCCTCATAAACGTATTTTATTATACTACAGATAAATTGATTATGCAACTGAAAATTTTATCTGCATGCCCTTATAAAGAAGAGGCATTATAAATGAAAACCATTTTGAAGTTTAGCTTAGAGTAAAAACGTCAAAAATAAATAGTAAATTTTTAATTTTTATACAGATTCTCCCTTGACAATGATAGTTTACTCCATTATAATAAGCAAATGCAAATGCGAATCATATGCAAATAGACCGGGAAATTACGAACGGAAGTCAGCATATGATAAATGAGTTTTAAAGGAGATTGTTGAAAATGAAAAGAGTTGGATGTATACTGTTAATAGGATGTTTGGTTTTATCCATGTTCGTCGGGTGTGACTCGGGGAAAAGCAGCCAAACTCAGAATGGAAAGCTTTCGGTTTATGCCAGCTTTTATCCGATGTTTGATTTTGCTAAAAAAATAGGCGGAGATAAAGTCCAGATTACGAGCTTGGTTCCTGCGGGAACGGAGCCGCACGATTGGGAACCCGCGGCATCGGACATTGCGGGACTTGAAAAAGCGGATGTTTTTATCTATAACGGAGCAGGATTGGAACATTGGACGGAAGATGTTTTAGCGTCTCTTCAAAATAAGAAATTGATTACTGTAGAAGCTTCCAAGGGGATATCTTTGATGGAAGGTCAAGAAGATGAAGAAGAGCATGCGACTGAAGAAGAACAGTCAAAATATGATCCTCATGTTTGGCTTAGCCCGATAAATGCTAAAAAGGAAATGGAAAACATTAAAAATGCTTTTGTGCAGGCTGATCCGGATAATAAGAGTATTTATGAAGCCAATTTTGTGAAATATGCCGCTGAATTAGAAAAATTAGATAAAGAGTTTAAGGATACCCTTTCTACCGTTTCGAATAAAGATGTTATTGTTGCACATCAGGCATTTGGATATCTTTGCTCAGCTTACGGATTAAATCAGGTCCCGATTGAAGGACTGTCTCCTGATTCTGAGCCTGACCCTGCAAAGATGGCGGAGATTATTGATTTTGCCAAACAACATAAGGTGAAAACCATCTTTTTTGAAGAGTTGGTAAGTCCTAAAGTGGCTCAAACCATTGCCAGTGCCGTTGGTGCCAAGACAGAAGTTCTGAATCCGATTGAAGGTCTTAGTGATAAAGAGCAGGCAGCGGGAGATGACTACTTCTCTGTAATGCGCAAGAACTTAAAGAATTTGAAAACCGCTTTGGAGTAAGAGGAACAAATATGTCAAATGCAATTGAAGTAAAAGATTTATATTTTAGCTATGGGAACGAGCCGATTTTGTCTAAAGTCGCTTTTTCCGTTCATCAGGGAGACTTTGTGAGCATTATTGGAGCCAACGGTGCCGGAAAGAGCACCTTATTGCGCCTGCTGTTAGGAGAACTCCTCCCAACAGCAGGCGATATCCGGTTATTTGGACAGGATGTGCGTCGTTTTAAAAAGTGGTCCAAAATCGGTTATGTGCCTCAGAACGGGCTTTCAGGCGGAGGAGATTTCCCCGCAACAGCGGAGGAAATCGTCAAAGCAAACCTTTTTTCTCAGATAGGTTTGTTTCGGTTTCCTAAAAAAGTGCATCGAGAAAGAACGCAACAGGCGCTCGAACTGGTGGATATGGGGATATATTCCAAACGGCTGATAGGCAACCTTTCAGGAGGGCAGCAACAGCGGGTTATGCTGGCACGAGTGCTGGTAAGCGACCCTGAAATCATGATACTGGATGAGCCCACAACAGGAGTGGATGCACAATCGGTGCAATCCCTTTATGAATTGCTGTTTCGTTTAAACCACGAAACAGGGTTGACCATCGTGATGGTAACCCATGATGTAAGCAGGTCGGCAGACTATGTGTCAAGGGTTTTATGTCTGGAAGAAGGCTCACTTGTGGAACTTGATAAGGTACAGGTGCATGATGAACTTTCCCACAAGCATAAACATCCTATAGGAGATGAGATGAAATCACAGGAAGGAACGGACAGTCATGGAAATTCTGCAATATGATTTTATGCGAAGGGCGTTTATTGTTGGTATTCTGCTTGCCGCTATTATTCCCTGCATTGGAATCATCGTGGTATTAAAACGCCTTTCGATGATAGGGGATGCGCTTTCGCACTCTTCTCTTGCCGGTGTGGCGGCGGGTTTGATTATGGGTATCAACCCCATTTTGGGTGCTGTTGTCGCGTGTATTATTGCCGCGTTAGGCATTGAAGCCATTCGGAAGAAAATACCTAAATTTTCTGAGATGTCTATTGCGATTATCATGTCAGCAGGAATTGGGCTGGCAGGTGTTCTGTCCGGATTTGTTAAAAACGCAGCGAATTTTAACAGTTTTTTGTTTGGAAGTATCGTAGCCATCAACGATTTTGAGATGATTTTAGTAGCTTGCATCAGTTGTGCGGTGATGCTTGCGTTCGTTCTGTTATATAAAGAATTGTTTTATATTGCTTTTGATGAAAGAGCCGCGCGGCTTGCAGGGGTTCCCGTGAAAATTGTGAACTTCATTTTCACGATACTGACTGCCGTTACGGTGTCTGTAGCCGCACGAACGGTGGGGGCGCTTATCGTCTCTTCGCTTATGGTGGTACCGGTGGCTTGTGCTATGCAGTTCGGAAAAAGCTATAAGCAGACGGTTATCTATTCAATCTGTTTTGCGATTTTCTTTATGACAACAGGGCTATTCGTAGCTTATTATGCGAGGTTAAAGCCGGGAGGAACCATCGTATTAATTGGAGTGATCTGTCTCGTGCTGATTTTAATTGGGAAAAAAATCGCGTCAAAGGTTTCATTGGCTGCGGGTAAGATATAAATGCAAAGACGTTATGATAAACGAATGAATCAAGTCTGGTAAAAGAGGTGAATATACATTGAAAGAGTTACAAACAGGGTGGCCGCAGAACATTAAAAAGACCAAGCCGCGGGAATGGGTTCTCTCGGTGTTTGAAAATGCACAAAAACCTTTAAGTGCGATGGATATTTGCTCTCAGGTCGAGAAAAACGGAGGTTCTGTTTGGCTTTCCACTGTTTACAGAATTTTGGAGCTCTTTGTGGAGAAAGGTCTGGTCATTAAAACAACGGTTATGAACAGCGACATGGCGGTTTATGAACTCAATCGTTATCAGCATAAACATTATGCTGTCTGTATGAGTTGTCACAAGATTGTGACAATGAAAAACTGCCCGATGGAAAAGTTTGTTCCAAAGCTTGAAGATGATGACTTTCATGTGATGGGGCATAATCTGGAGGTCTATGGGTATTGCAGAAAGTGCAGTACTAAATAGGTTCATTAGAAAAAGCGGAACAGGCAAGGAGAATTTTAATGGTTACGGAAATATATGTGATTTCAGGTTTCTTGGGAGCGGGCAAGACGACGTTGATTCAGAAACTGCTTCAAGAGGCCTTCAAACAAGATAAGATTGTTTTGATAGAAAATGATTTTGGTGAGATCAGTGTGGATGCCACCTTGCTCCAATCCAGCGGAGTTGAAGTGAAAGAAATCAATTCGGGGTGCATCTGCTGCAGCCTTTCAGGGGATTTTGTGAAAGCTGTGAAGGAAATTCTCGACCGCTTTCATCCCGATAAAATCATCATTGAACCGTCCGGCGTGGGAAAACTCTC
>JARBTU010000184.1 GCA_029240015.1 Oscillospiraceae bacterium
AGCACCAAAAGCATCGTCATAATTTTGGTAATTGATGCGGGCGGCATTTTTTCATCCGCGTTTTGTTCATACAAAACCTCGCCCGTTGTTCCCTCCATAAGTATGGCCGATTTAGCGGCGAGCTCCAATTTAGTATTTTTGGTGTTTTCCGTTGCTTCCTTTTTGGTGTCCGCAGCAGCCGCGGCAGACGTGAATGACCATACCAAAAAACAAACGGTACCAAGTATGAGAGCCATTATCTTTTTTCGCATATCAATTTTCCTTTCACATTATAGCAATTAGTAAATTGTATGCAACAAAAGCAATATAAAATGACCAAATTGTTAAGAGACTCCTAAATAAAAACACGCCGTTTCAAAACGGCGTGTCATTTTTTATTATTCAACAATGAAATCTTTTAAATCGTTAATAAATGCTGTCGCATCATCAGTGTGGGCTTCTAACTTAATCGGCTTGGATAAATCCAAACTGAATATTCCCATAATCGACTTCGCGTCTATCGCATATCTTCCCGATACTAAATCGACATCAAAATCATACCTTGAAACTGCGTTCACAAAAGCCTTAACGTCGTTGATCGTGCTGAGCATGATTGTTATGCTTTTCATTATTTGCTGCCTCCCATTCCAAAAATGTTGATAAATATTATACTCGATAAAAAAGGTGTATTTTTTAAAAATAAGCCTTGAATTATCAAGGGGTTGAAAATATTTACTATATTTACAATATAACATCACTTGACTTTTTAGTCAACAACTATAATTGTAAAATCTCTTTAAATCTATTATAATACTAAATATATAAAATATTATTTGTGTAAAATTACAAACTATATACAAAATTCATGTTTAGGCAAGATGACAACCTTCCTTTTGCCAGTCAGAAACAAGACAAAAATAATAAACTTGCCGCAAAAAGCGGCGGATTGGAAGATAAAAAAATGAGGGCTGCCTTTTATACACTGGGCTGCAAAGTGAACCAATATGAAACCGAAATTTTGATGGGACAATTTGCTTTAAACGGGTTTGATATTGTTTCGTGCGAGGACGAAGCCGACGTTTATATCGTGAATTCCTGCACTGTAACTTCCAGCGGAGATAAAAAAACCAGACAATCTTTAAGAAAATTTAAAAGAAACAATCCTTCCGCTGTTATTGCGCTGACAGGATGCTATCCGCAAGCTTTCCCTGACATAGAAAAAGCCATCCCCGAAGCGGACATCATTACCGGTTCCTACAACCGAAGTTCGCTTGTTCCGCATGTCAAACGTTTTTTACAGAACAGGGAAAAAATTACAGACATCACCCCACACCAAAAAGGCGAAAGTTTTGAAAAGATGTCCGCAAGCAAATTTTTAGACCACACAAGGGCGTTTGTGAAGATTGAGGACGGCTGCGACCGATACTGCAGTTACTGCATCATCCCGACAGCTCGGGGCCCTATCCGTTCCAAGCTTCTTTCGGATATTAAGGACGAGCTCATAGGACTTGCCGAGAACGGCTATAAGGAAGTGGTTCTGGTTGGAATCAATCTTTCTTCTTACGGAAAAGACCTTGGGTTAAGACTGATTGACGCCATCGAGCTGGCGTGTGATATTGACGGGATTGAAAGAGTCCGTCTTGGCTCGCTTGAGCCTGAGTTATTAACCGATAAAGACATCATACGAATGTCCAAACAGCCGAAATTTTGTCCGCAATTTCACCTTTCTCTCCAAAGCGGTTGCGACGAAACGCTTTCACGAATGAACCGCCATTATGATACAGCTGAATATCAAAGAATCGTTACCAATCTTCGGAACCATTTTGAAAATGCTTCCATCACGACCGATATCATGGTCGGATTTCCGGGCGAAACACAGGAGGAATTTCAAAAGTCAATTGATTTTTCGAAAACAATTGGATTTGCAAAAGCACATGTTTTTGCTTATTCCAAACGCGAAGGAACTGTTGCGGCAAGAATGCAAAATCAGATAGACCGCAAAACCAAAGAACAACGAAGTGCACAGATGATTGAAACAACAAACCAAACCAAACAAGCTTTTTTAGACTCCCAAACGGGAACAGTCCAACCCGTTTTATTTGAAACCATGAAGTCAAACGATGTGTATGAAGGATATACTCCTAACTATACCCCTGTCGTTGTTAAAAGTTCTGTCAACTTGTGTGGGAAAATAAAATATGTTAAACTGATTAGTGTTGAGAATGAGCATTGCATTGGCGAAATGTCCGAATATGAAACCGTTGATTTTTATTCATAACATTTTTATATAACAACAAACAACTACTATTTAAAATATCATTTTTATGCCATGATTATTTTGGCGGAACGGAGTTTATGTATGAGTGTTTTTCGTATCTATGTTGAGAAAAAGCAAGCTTTTGCGGTGGAGGCTAAAGGGATCCTGTCCGACCTTAAATCTTACTTGGGAATTAAAGAACTTTCTGATGTCAGGGTTTTGAACCGTTATGATGTGGAAGGAATCGAACCGAATGTTTTTGGGATGGCTTGCAATTCTATCTTTTCTGAGCCCGCTGTGGACGTTATATCCTTTGATTCTCCTGTCGCTAACGAAAGCCAGCATATCTTTGCGACGGAATATCTTCCGGGGCAGTTTGACCAGCGTGCAGATTCTTGTGAACAATGCATTCAACTTATGACTCAAAAAGACCGCCCGACGGTCAAATCCGCTAAGTTATATCTTTTGGATGGCAACGTATCGGACGAGCAGTTGCAGGATATCAAGAACTATCTCATCAACCCTGTCGAGAGCCGTGAAGCCACCCTTGAAACATACGAAACACTCGAAACAAAATATGCTCTTCCGACCACAGTGGAAACGCTTGTCGGATTTAATCAGCTTGACACACAAGGTCTTGCTGAATTTATGAAAAACTATGGTCTGGCGATGGATTTGGATGACATCACATTCTGTCAGGACTATTTTAAAAACACCGAACACCGTGACCCCACTATCACAGAAATCAGAATGATTGACACCTATTGGTCAGATCATTGCCGTCACACCACTTTTTTGACCAACATAGACCGCGTTCAGATTGAAAATGATTATATTAAAGAGACTTTTGATACTTATTTATCCTCTCGCGAAGAGCTTTATAAAGGAAGAACGGACAAGCCAATCACTTTGATGGATTTAGCAACCATCGGCGCTAAAAAGCTGAAAAAAGACGGATTACTGAGAGACCTTGATGAATCGGAAGAAATCAATGCCTGCTCTGTTAAAATTGATGTAGATATCGACGGTGAGACAGAAGAATGGCTGTTAATGTTCAAAAACGAAACCCACAATCACCCAACTGAAATAGAACCTTTTGGTGGTGCCGCAACCTGTCTTGGCGGTGCCATCCGCGACCCATTGTCGGGAAGAAGTTATGTTTATCAGGCTATGCGCGTTACCGGCGCAAGCGACCCTCTTGTTCCTTTGGAAAAGACTGTTAAGGGGAAGCTTCCACAACGGAAAATTACGGTCGGCGCAGCTTCGGGATACAGCTCCTATGGCAATCAAATCGGGCTCGCGACCGGTCATGTTGCGGAAGTTTATCATCCGGGATATGTTGCAAAACGGCTTGAAATCGGCGCCGTTGTAGGTGCAGTCCCTTCAAAAAATGTTGTCCGCGAAGTGCCTGCTCCGTCTGACGTTGTCATCCTTTTGGGTGGAAAAACAGGTCGTGACGGCTGCGGAGGTGCAACGGGCTCTTCCAAATCCCATACACTTGAATCCCTTGAAAGCTGCGGTGCGGAAGTTCAAAAAGGTAACGCTCCCGAGGAAAGAAAACTCCAGCGCCTATTCCGTAATCCTGAAGTCACAAAAATGATTAAGCGTTGTAATGACTTTGGTGCAGGAGGCGTTTCCGTCGCCATCGGCGAACTTGCGGATGGTCTTTTGATTGATTTGGACAGCGTGCCGAAGAAATACGACGGCTTGGACGGAACCGAGCTTGCCATCAGTGAATCGCAAGAACGTATGGCAGTTGTGGTTGCCCCGGAAAATGCACAAGCGTTTATTGCACAAGCTCAAAAAGAGAATTTGTTGGCAACCAAGGTAGCTGTTGTTACGGAGCAGCCTCGGCTTCAAATGACGTGGTGCGGCAACACCATTGTTGACTTATCCCGTGATTTCTTGAATTCCAACGGCGCATCCAAACATACGGACATTGAAATTAATAAAGCTACTGTTTCTCCTGTTCACCAAAAAGAAAATACCGCTAAGACATGGATTGAGCATTTAAG
>JARBTU010000185.1 GCA_029240015.1 Oscillospiraceae bacterium
CCTAAAAAGACAAAAATACCGTTCAAAAGCTATGAAACAGGCAAGCTTAAGTTTGGGGTTGCCAATCCGACATCAAAAGAGTATCAGTCATTGGCGGATTTCTATTATAAAGACGGTATATTGGAAATCAAAATCCCTTGGCAGCTTTTAAACGTCATGGATCCTTCAGGGAAGAAAATCATGGATGATCTTTATGTCAATCAAAATATTGTTCCAACCGATTCAGAAGGGTTGGAAATAGGATTCGGTGTAAAAAAATCAGCAAATGAAAGTATAAATATCAACCTCAGCGGAGAATATGATTGGCAGGAATGGACGCTTCCTACCTATCATGAAAGGTTAAAACCTTCTTATTATGTTCTTCAGAAAGGGTTCGCGGATTTTAAATAGTGTAACATAAAAAGGCGGAGGTCATATCATCAAATGGAAAAAAGGAATTTAAAAAGCAAATTGGTTTTATCCGTTGTTCTAGTGTTTGTTTTGTTTGTTATCGCCTTGTTTTCGGTTATGCTTATCAAAAATCGAGGGAATCACAATAATGGAACAACAGGTTCCAATACTGCGCAAAATGTCGAAAACGATAAATTTCCATCTCCCCAAAAAATAATCAGTCCGCCCGAAACGCAAGGAATATCTCTTTATTCCATAACAAGCGGGAAATATTTTTACACGCTAAGGCAGGATAAGTGGCAATGCACCTTTTTGAAAGGTATCAACATGGGGCTGACTCTGCCGGATACAGATTTAAATGAGCCCAATATTCCGTATGATACTTATATGGAATGGTTTGATGATATCTCTAAAATGGGAATCAACACGATTAAGATATTCACCATCATGAATCCGGATTTTTATCGCGCATTTTATGACTATAACCAAAAGAATTCGCAAAAACCGCTTTACTTGCTCCATGGAATGTGGATAAGTGAAAACGATATGAACGAAATCGGCGATGCTTATGGTCAAAATGAAAAGATTCTCAAGGCTTTCAAAAAGACTGCCAAAGAAGTGTCGGACATTGTGAACGGAAAAAGTGACTATACCTCTTATGGAAGTATTAAAAAAGCGGTTTATGACAAAGATATTTCACAGTATGTTGTGGGATATATTCTGGGACTTGAGTGGACGCCTGATTTTGTCGTCAATACAAACAAAAACAACCCCTCAAAAAAAGATTTTGACGGGAGGTATCTTTATACTCAAAACGCAGCTGCTTTTGAATCCTTTCTGTGCGAAGTCGGGGATTACCTGATTGATTATGAAACCAAAACCTATCAGAAACAGAGGCCTATCGCATTTTTGAATTGGTCCACAACAGATCCGCTGAAGCATTCCAATGAACCGTTTACGGAAGAGGATGCAGTTTCGGTAGATACAGAAAAAATCATGAAAAAGAGCGGGTATTACGCAGGACTTTTTGCGGCTATCGATGCGTATCCATATTATCCTGAATTTTTAAATTATCAGCCGGAGTACCTTCAATACAAGGACCCCTCGACAGGGGAATTCAACCCATACCGTGCGTATTTAAAAGATTTGCAGGATTATTATACGGTTCCCGCTATTATTGCGGAATTTGGTGTTCCCACGTCAAGAGGTGTGGCCCACCAAAGCGTGATGGGTTACAATCAGGGTGGAATTGATGAAAAACAACAAGGCGAAATCATCAGTAATATGATGTCGGATATTGCAAAAGAGCAATATGCCGGAGCGATGATATTTTCATGGCAGGATGAGTGGTTCAAGCAAACATGGAATACTGTTAAGTATGCCCCTGCGTCGGCGTCCAAGAGAACATTGAATGTTCAGTCCGCTGAGCAAAGGTATGGGATTTTATCGTATGAGCCGGGAGAAAAAAATGCCTGTTACGTGGATGGTAATATTGATGACTGGCAGGGACAATCAGCAACAGTCAATACACAAAATATAGAACTTTTTACAAAGAATGATGATGCTTCTCTGTATTTAATGGGAAAGTTCAAAAATGGATTTAACCCTAAGACAGATAAATTGTTTGTTGCCCTTTCCACAACGGGGAGAGGAAATAAAACATCAAAGCAATATAATCTTAGTTTCACAAAGCCAGCAGACTTTTTGCTCGTATTGGATGGTGAAAAAAATACAAGAGTGTTAACCGAGGCGTATTACGATGCTTTTTATTATCAATATACTTATAAGAAGAACATTTTTACAAGGAATTCGGATTATGAAAAACAAAACAGTGGAATTTTTAACCCCATTAATATGTTTATGAGTAATGAAATGGTCTTGCCTTTGTCAAACGAATGTAAAAAGCCTACATACTATGAAGCAGGTCTTATGAGATTTGGAAACTCTGATCCCAATAATGCCGATTTTGATTCGCTTGCAGATTTTTATTTCAATGAGCAGTATGTAGAAGTCAAAATTCCGTGGACTCTTCTTAATATTGTAAATACGATTGAGAAAAAGAGAATAGCAGACTTTTATGCTTTGGATGGAATCCAATTCGAATCGTTTGAAAAGATATACATCGCCGCAACCAAAGGTGATTCGATGCAGCAAGTAGATATGACTCCTTTGAACCTATCAACTGCAAAAACGACGACGTATCATAAAAGGCTTAAAAAATCTTATGAAATCTTAAAAAGAGCAATCCCTAATATTATGTCGGAATATGAATGATTTTAGCGAAATCCTAAAGCAAAATAACTAATAATATGGATTTCGAATTAGACAAAAAATAGAAAAATTTTATTTTGTAACATAATATGGTTTCATAATATTTACATTCTAATTTATAATGGTATAATATTAGGTGCTTGTTAAAATAAATGTATACGATTAAATACTTTTAATACTATAGAATTACACTCTTTTGTCCTACTAATTATAGTAGGACATTTTTTTATTTTTGGAGGAGTTAAGGTGAATTTAAAAGGTAATAAAAAACTTTTAAAATATTTTATTTTAATTATAAGTTTTTTATCCGGTTTTGTAATTATTTTTAATATATATGGTTATGTCCTGCACCAAAACAACTCGAATAAATCAATGGAATATCTTTCGGAAATTACAAAACAAACGGCAAACTCGCTTAATAAGAGAATAAACGATGAGTTTGATAAATTAAAATCGATGGCTTTACTAATTGGGCGTCAAGGGAATATGGATGCTTCCAAACTGATGTCGGTATTGAAACAAGAGAAGGATCAGAATGGATATAAAAAAATAGGAATTGCATTGAAAGATGGTTCGGCTTATATATCAGACGGGAAAAAAGAAAATGTAAAGGATGATGATTTTTTTAAGCAGGCATTAACAGGAAAAACAACGCTTTCGGATACTTTTACAGACCAGTCGGATCACAATCCGGTGAATATATACAGTACACCGATTTATAATAACGGTAAGATTGTCGGCGTTCTTTTTACATACGAAAACAACAACAAGTTTTTAAACTCGCTGGAAGTAAGTCTTTTTGGAGGGCAAGGGTCTTTATATATTGTAAGCGATAATGGTGACTATGTATTTAGAACAGAAAAAACATCAACAGCTACGCAACAAGATGGTAATCTTTTTTCTGTCATTGAAAAATCCCAATTAGACCCTCAATATAATGCGGATATGATAAAAAAGCGAATGAGCAGTAATGAAGGCGGAATGTTTCTGTATGGGTCCAAGAGCCAAGGGCGTCACCTCCATTATTATCCTTTGAATATCAATGGCTGGTACGTGTTCTTCTCTGTTCCCGCAAGTGCAATTAACCAAGAACTCCATGATATAGAAATTGTTGTTTTCTGCCTTAATGTTGTGATGCTTTTGATTTGCACCGCTTTTATGATGTATGTTGTTTTTGCTCAAAATAAAAGTAAGCAAACAATTGAGAAGGCGAAAAATCGAATAGAGGCTATTACTGCCAATATCCCGGGGGCGGTTCAAAGAAGAAAAAATGACGAGTTTTTTTCTATCACTTATTTGAGCGATGGTTTTTACAAAATGGTAGAGTATACTCGCAGTGAAATCAAAGAATTGTTTGATGATAAGTTTATCAACATGATCCATCAGGATGACATGAATGATGTTTCTAAAAAAATACTCACGAAACTGAAGCGCGGAACCAAAATAGAGATGCAGTATAGGATATGTACGAAAAACCGAGGATACATATGGGTTCTTGATAATTGCATTATAACAGACAGTATGACCAGCGAAATCAGCAATATTGACAGCGTGATGGTGGAAATTACCGAGCTG
>JARBTU010000004.1 GCA_029240015.1 Oscillospiraceae bacterium
ATTTATTGACGGTTAGGCTGATTTTTGTTACATATTAATGAGTAAGTTGATTTTTTGTCAAATAAACTTGATAAAAATGTGATAAAATGATAAAATATAAGTTGAATGTTTTTATTATTCTGAATATCTATTATTTTTATAGGATATTTGATAAGCACCTTTTTGGGGGAGTTTTATTTGAGCAAATTGAAGAATGTTGTTGTTTCTCAAGAAGAGATATTGGAACAAAATCAGTATATGCAAAAAGCAACAACACTTTTGGCAAAAAGATATCGTGACAAAGACTTGCCTTTAGCCCACGTTCATTCATATGGTTGTCAGCAAAACGTAAACGACGGGGAAAAAATAAAAGGCATGTTGGCGCAAATGGGCTATGGTTTTTGTGATTCACCCGATTCGGCAGATTTGGTGATTTATAACACCTGTGCGGTGAGGGAAAATGCCGAGGATAGGGTCTTTGGAAACGTAGGGGCACTCAAACACAATAAAAAAAGAAATCCCAATATGATTATCGGTTTGTGCGGCTGCATGATGCAGCAACAACATATTGCGGATAAAATTAAAAACAGCTATTCCCATGTGGATATTGTTTTTGGAACACATGCACTTCATCACTTGCCTCAAATTATGCATAATGCGCTTATAGATAATAAAAGAATTTTTGAAATAAGCCAAAGTGACGGCGTGATTGCGGAAGGACTGCCGATTCGGCATGACGGGACCATTAAGGCCAACTTGCCGATTATGTATGGATGCAATAATTTTTGTACATACTGTATTGTGCCATTTGTAAGAGGAAGAGAAAGAAGCAGGAATGCCGAAGATATTATTCAGGAAGCGAAAAAACTTGTGTCGGATGGCTATAAAGAAATTACTCTTTTGGGACAGAATGTCAACTCATATGGTAACGATTTGGAAGATGGGATTAACTTTGCCGAATTGTTAAAACAGCTGAACGCCATCGACGGGGATTTTTGGATTCGGTTTATGACTTCCCATCCGAAAGACTGTTCCAAAGAACTCGTTGATATGATGGCAGATTGCCAAAAAGTCTGCAACCATATTCATCTTCCTGTTCAAAGTGGGAGTGACAGGGTCTTAAAGCTGATGAACAGGAAGTATACCTCTCAAGCCTATTTGGAACTGGCCAAATATGCAAAGGAAAAGATTCCAAATCTTTCACTGACAAGTGACATTATTGTTGGTTTCCCCGGGGAAGAATACGAAGATTTTTGCCAGACATTAGATTTAATTAAAAAAGTGGAGTACAATTCTTTGTTCACATTCATTTATTCCAAAAGAGTGGGAACAAAAGCTGCAGAAATGCCGGATAATGTATCCAAAGAGCAAAAGGGCTTATGGTTCAGAGAACTTCTGGCTGCCCAACAGATTATCGGCAGCAAAAAATACGGCGCATATGTAGGGAAGAGGCAGAAAGTTTTGGTCGAGGGCGAAGGGAAGATTCAAGGGAACATTACAGGCAGGAACGAAGCCAGTATGATAGTGGACTTTGTAGGCGACAAAAGCCTTGTGGGTAGTTTTGTAGATGTGAAGATTATAGGCGCCAAAAACAGTTACCTTATAGGGGAACTGGAAGGCTAAATAAGATATAAATCTGAATCATTCAGTTTATTTATACACGGGTGAAAATCCAAAAATAATTTATTGGCCTCTCATTATGGGGGGGAACGGAGGAAATCAATGGAAGTAATCAAAATGGCAAGAGAACTTGGAAAAGAAATTCAAAAGACCGAGGAATATAAGAACCTTAATGCAGCTAAAGCCGCCAACGACTTGGACAAAGAGTTGGAAGATTTAATTGGTAAGTTCAACCTTAAGAGGATTGAACTCAATACAGAAATGGGCAAACAGCAAAAAGATGAAGATAAACTCAAAAGACTTGATAAAGAAATCAATGAGGTTTACAGTCAAATCATGTCTAATAAAAACATGATGGCGTACAACAGTGCAAAGCAGGAAATGGACGGCTTAATGAATCAAGTGAGCGCCATTCTTTCGATGTCCGTAAACGGGCAGGATCCCGACACTTGTGAGGTTCAATCGGCTTGTGGTGGATCATGCTCAAGCTGTGCAGGATGCCATTAATCCGACTGATAAAAAATAAAACGTTTACAGGGGGGAGCCACAGTGCCGAAACCGTCACCGATGATGCAGCAATATCATGAGATTAAAGAAAAATACAAGGACTGTATTTTGTTTTTTCGGCTTGGAGATTTTTATGAAATGTTTTATGATGATGCGATTTTGGCATCAAAAGAACTGGAGCTTACCCTCACAGGGAGAGATTGTGGACTTGACGAGCGGGCGCCTATGTGCGGCGTTCCTCACCACAGTTGCGAAACATACATCAAACGCTTAATCGACAAGGATTACAAAGTTGCTGTTTGTGAGCAGATTGAAGACCCTGCAACCGCAAAAGGTGTCGTTAAACGTGATGTAGTGAGAGTTATTACACCGGGAACTATTATTGAGAGCGGTTATTTGGACGAAGCGAAGAATAATTATATTTGCAGCATTTATATAGCGAACAATAGTTTCGGTATCAGCTTTGCGGATATTTCAACGGGAGATGTTTTTGTCACCCAGATGCAGGATAAAAATCTGGAACAAAAGCTGATTAATGAGTTGTCTAAGTTTATGCCAAGGGAAATTCTGATTAATGAGGTTTCCAAACCGCTTAAAGAAACTACCGACTTCATGAGACATAAACTTAAATGCATTGTGGAGCAGGTAAAAGAAGAAAGATATGATTTTAGCAAATACAGACAATCCATACAAGAATATTTTGGGCAGGAAATGATAGAAGAAATTAACCTCTCTGAAAAAGAATTTCTGACCAAAAGTTTGGGATTCACCTATTATGATGATGAGCAGTATTTGGCACTGGATTTGTCCGCAAGGAGAAACCTTGAACTTACCGAAACCATGCGGAACAAAGAAAAAAGAGGAACTTTACTTTGGGTACTGGATAAGACCAAAACCGCTATGGGAAAACGACTTATCAGAAAGTATGTTGAACAGCCGCTGGTCAGTGTTGCACAAATTATTAAGAGGCAGAACGCTGTTACAGAACTTATCGACCACTCAATGCAAAGAGAAGAACTTTGCGACCTTTTGTCTCATGTGTATGATTTGGAGCGGTTGATGACCAAAGTGATGTACGGTACGGTGAACCCAAGAGAGATTAAAGCGTTGGCATATACGGCTTCAAATCTGCCTGCTGTCAAAAGACTTTCACAAGAATTTGAATCGCCTCTGCTTTGCGAGCTTCATCATGAAATTGATATGATGCAAGACATCTGTGCTTTGATTGACAATGCTATGAGCGATGACCCGCCGATTGTGATTAAAGATGGCGGTGTCATCAAAAACGGGTTCAATCAGGAATTGGATGAACTGCGTGATATATTTTCCAACGCGAAAGATTATATTGCAAGAATCGAGCAGAACGAAAAAGAGAAAACAGGTATTAAAACCTTGAAAGTCGGGTACAACCGTGTTTTTGGATATTACATAGAGGTTTCAAAAGGAAGCACGGAACTGGTACCGAATGATTACATAAGAAAACAAACGCTTGCAAATTGTGAGCGATACATAACACAAGAGCTGAAAGAATTGGAAAGCAAGGTCTTGTCAGCGAACGAAAAAATCATCGTTTTGGAACAGGATATTTTTGATGAGATCAGAAAGTTTGTTGCCAAAAGGCTTCATGAGGTTCAGCAGACAGCGAACGCGATTGCGCAGATGGATGTTTTGTGTTCACTTGCTTCAGTAGCCAGCACAAACGGATATGTTTGCCCTGATATCGGAATCGACGGGGAAATCAGTATTGTTGACGGACGACATCCTGTGGTGGAACTTGTACTTAAAGATGCGCCTTTTGTTCCGAATGATACGAGACTGGATATTCATGAAAACCGTGTAGCAATTATTACGGGACCGAATATGGCAGGAAAATCGACCTATATGAGACAGGTGGCAATTATTACGCTGATGGCTCAGATGGGCGGATATGTTCCGGCTAAAAGCGCGAAAATAAGCGTTGTTGATAAAATTTTTACCCGTGTAGGTGCTTCGGACGATCTTTCGAGCGGACAGTCCACTTTCATGGTGGAGATGAGCGAGGTTGCACATATTCTCAAAAATGCAACATCCAACAGCCTGATTATTCTGGATGAAATCGGACGGGGAACCTCAACTTTTGATGGAATGAGCATTGCAAGTGCAGTGGTAGAGTTTATTGTGAAAACAAAAAAAATAAGCGCTAAAACGCTGTTTGCTACGCATTATCACGAGCTCACGGAACTGGAACAGCAGTTTGACGGTGTGAAGAATTATAACATTGCAGCGAAAAAAAGAGGAGACGACATCATTTTTTTAAGAAAGATTGTCCGCGGGGGAGCAGATGACAGCTATGGCATTGAGGTTGCAAAGCTGGCCGGCGTACCTGCTCCTGTTATTGCAAGAGCGAAAGAAATTCTTATGGAACTTGAGTCGAAGAATCCACAGATAAAGCCGCAACAACAGATACAGGAATATGACGACATGCAGATCAGCTTCAAGAAAAATGCAACAGATGAATTAATCAATAAATTAGAAGCAATCGATCCAAACACCTTGTCGCCAATCGAAGCACTGAATATGATTTATGAACTAAAAAAAATGATATGACATCGGCTATAGTTTTTAAGATATGGGGGGTGACCCAAAATGCCAAAGATTAATCTTTTGGACAAGCAAGTTTCAGAACTTATTGCAGCGGGAGAAGTAATTGAGCGCCCTGCGTCTATTGTGAAGGAACTGCTTGAAAATTCTATTGATGCGGGAGCGACTGCCGTTACGGTCGAAATCAAAAACGGCGGAATGAAATATATAAGAATAACAGATAATGGTTGTGGGATATCAAGAGAAGATGTGCCGCTGGCGTTTTTACGTCACGCGACAAGCAAGATATTTTCAGAACAAGATTTGAATTCGATTGATACATTAGGGTTTAGAGGGGAAGCATTGGCATCCATTTGTGCGGTTTCCAAAGTCGAGCTTTTGACGAAACAGCATCAAGATGCGTTTGGAACAAGATATCTGATTGAAGGCGGGGATGAAGCTTCTATCGAAGAGGCAGGTTGTCCCGATGGAACAACGATTATTATAAGGGATTTGTTTTACAACGTTCCCGCCCGCCTTAAATTTATGAAAAAAGATGTTGCAGAAGCCAATGCAGTGGCAAGTATTATTGATAAAGTAGCTCTGAGTAACCCCAAAGTTTCAATTAAATTTATCAGAGAAAATAAAACCGAGATGCATTCTCCCGGTGACGCCAATTTATTGTCGGCCATTTATGCTGTTTTGGGCAAAGATTTTGCAAGAAGCATGATGGCAGTCAATTATGATTATAACGGAATCAAAGTATACGGTCACGCGTCGATTCCGATGATGAGCCGTGCCAACCGTTCCATGCAACATTTCTTTGTGAATGGAAGGTATGTGAAAACAAGAACTTGCTCTGTTGCGATTGAAGAAGCCTATAAAAATTCCATTATGATTGGCAAGTTCCCTGCATGCGTATTGAACATAGATGTTCCCGCCACAGACGTTGACGTGAATGTTCACCCTGCCAAGACGGAGGTTCGGTTTGTGAATGAACGTGCCGTTTTTGACAGCGTATATTTTGCGATTAAAAGCGCGCTGGCTCAAAGAGACGCCCTAAGCACTGTTCCTGAAATAGAATATGATACAAGCAATGCTCGTAAAAATGTTTTTGAAGAACAAACAGGGGAGCAAGCAACACTAAAAACAGATAGTTGGAATGAATCGAATCAAAAAACAGATAGCGGGGCTTTTTCAAGAATCATAACCGAGAAAAATCAGACAGATGATGAAAACATAAGATTCAGAGCGGTTGCAGACCCGCCTCATATCGGTTATGCGGCAAACTCACAACCGCATAAAAACGAAGAAATTGTTTTTAAATATATTAATCAGGATGCCATCAAAACTTCTGAGACACTAAATATCGCGGAAAAACAAGATGAGAGCACCCGTTCCCAAGAGATCGTGAAAAAATTAGGGCAAATCAAAATTATCGGAGAGCTCTTTAAAACATATATTTTAGCTGAAATTGATAATAGTTTTGTTATGATTGACAAGCATGCCGCTCATGAAAGAATTATATTTGAAAAGATAAAATCCGGTGATCTAACCATGGACAAACAGGTCCTGTTAAGTCCTATTACAGTTTCCTTATCAAAAGAAGAATATACGGTCTTGATGGAAAACTTGGAGCTATTAGACAAAGTCGGTTTTACAGCAGAGAGTTTCGGCGCCAATACAGTGGTAATTCGTGAAGTTCCTGTTATATTGGACCGTTTTGACGCGAATCAAATTTTCAACGAAATTATTTGTAATATCAAAAATTTGAAAAAAGACATTACACCCCACATATTAGAGGAGATTTATCATTCGATTTCGTGCAAAGCCGCAATTAAAGCAAATCACAACAATGATCTTTTGGAATTGATTGCGCTTGTTGAACAGGTATATAACAACAAAAATATTCGTTATTGCCCGCATGGACGACCGGTTGTTATTGTTCAGACCAAAAACGATGTTGAAAAGAAATTTGGAAGACAATAACTTTTATAGGAGAGTCTTTATGTCTAAAAAAATCCCGTTGCTTGTGATAACAGGTCCGACCGCTTCCGGAAAGACCGCGTTATCCATCCGCCTTGCAAAAGAATATAATGCTGAAATTGTTTCCGCAGATTCGATGCAGATATATAAAGGGATGGATATTGCAACGGCGAAGCCAAGTGAAGAGGAAATGGAAGGCGTTCCTCATCACCTGTTAAGCTTTTTGGAGTGCGATAAAAAGTTCAGCGTTGTCGATTATGTAAAGCTTGCCAAACAGAAAATACAAGAGATTGCAGATAAAGGAAAACTCCCTATCGTGGTAGGAGGAACGGGGCTTTATATCCATTCCTTAATTGACAATATTACATTTTCGGATGAAAGCGGCGACGAATCCATCCGCAGGGCCCTTGAAAAAAGAGCCGAAGAGGAAGGTTCGCAGATTTTGCTCGATGAACTGACAAGAATCGATCCCGAATTTGCGGCTAAGCTTCACAAAAATAATGTGATACGAATTATCAGAGCGCTTGAAATCTATCAGTCTACGGGGATTACCATGACGGAGCACCAAAGGAGAAGTCGTGCGAATCCGTCTGAATATGATGTGTGCATAATTGGTTTAAACTACAATAGTCGACAAATATTATATGATAGAATTAATAAAAGAGTGGATATTATGATCGAGCAGGGACTTTTGGGCGAAGCGAAAGAAATCCTTTCCAATTCTGATTTAAAAACAGCTCTCCAGGCCATTGGATATAAAGAACTTGAAGGTTATTTTAAAGGTGAGATTACGTTGGAAGAAGCTGTCGATAAAATCAAACAGGAATCAAGGCGTTATGCCAAAAGACAGCTGACATGGTTTAGACGGGATCAGAGAATCCACTGGGTTATGGTAGACGATATGGATGATTTTTGTGAACTTGTCGAAGTTTCAAAAAATATATTGGAAAACAGCGGAATTATGTGATATAATTAATTCCAATTAATACACAAAAATTATTTTAACCATATTAATTATAAAACGGGGGCTTAAAAATGAAAAGCAGTATGAATTTACAGGACGTGTTCTTAAACCAGTCAAGAAAGGAAAAAATCCCGCTTACCATTTATCTGACCAATGGCTTTCAGTTTAAAGGATTAGTAAAAGGATTCGATAATTTTACGGTTATCCTTGATTGCGACGGGAAGCAGAATTTGGTGTACAAGCATGCGATTTCCACGATTATTCCGGCAAAACAAATCAGCATATTGGAGCCGCAACCGGTTGACAACAAAGAGACCGTATAATGTTTTACATAAAAATGACACTTATGAGGGGGAAAACATGAGTGAATACGACTTTGGTTAAAGTGATTTCGGGGATTATGGCAATGTTTATATTGTCTTATGTTGGATATCAAGTTTATCAACATATTTATTCCCCTTACAAAACCGAAACGGTATTTGAAAATGTTGCATCTGATTCGGTTGACGCAAAAGGAATCATGTTCCGCGATGAAAAAATTATTAAGAAAACCAAAGACGGTGTTATTAAGTATTCTTACTTAAACGGTTCCAAGGTAGCGAAGAGTTCCGCTGTTGCGGTTGTGTATGAAAAAACACAGGATGTTACCAATCAGTATTTAATCAAACAAATTGAAAAAGAACTGAATATTCTTAATGAGTCTCAAAATCAGGCTATTTCGGTTACGGGACAGACGGAAGCCATTACAAAACAAATCAATGATAAATATCTTCAGCTTGTCACTCAAATTGAATCGGGAGCTCTTCAAGATTTCGAAGATACAACGTTCAGTATGCTGAACTCACTCAATAAAAAACAGCTTGCTATTGGGAAAGTAAAGAATTTCAGCAAAAGAATCAATCAGTTGAAAGCACAAAAAAAACTTCTTGAAGAAGAGATTTCATCAGAGCCTGTTGCGATTAAGACGCCGGTGGCAGGTTTTTTTGTCGACGGAACGGACGGATTTGAGGGTGTTACAACCATTAAGGCTGTCAACTCATTAACCATGGAAGATTTTAACCGGATGTATAAGATACACACTTTAAAAGATGATCAGGCATTGGGAAAAATCATTACGAGTTATGAATGGAAGTTTGCCGTTGCAGTGGACAACAAAGACCTTGTTAAATTCAAAAAGGGTTACAACGTCGGGCTTACCTTTTCCTCTATTTCGGATAAGGAAATCGATGTGATGGTTGACAGCATTAACACTGAAAAAGACGTTGACATGAGTACGGTAGTTCTTAAAAGTGATTTGATGAGCGATGAACTCTCCACCATCAGAACTGACAATGTGAAAATTAATTTTAAAAACAACAGAGGACTTAAAATACAAAAGGAAGCGTTAAGAATCGTGAACGGCAAAAAAGGCGTTTATCGTGCTTTTGGCGGCGAAATGCAATTTAAGCAGGTCGATGTTGTTTTTGAAACAGAGGACTTTATTTTGAGTGCCCTCCATCCTGAGGATTCAGCATATGTACAGCTATATGATGATGTGATTATAAAAGGGAAGGATTTATATGATAAGAAGCCAATCAAATAATGATCTTTTAGAATCTATCAAACATAATATTGATGTTATAAAGCAAAACGTCGCAGAGGCTGCGGAGCAGTCCTCAAGAAGCACGGAAGATATAAAAATCATGGCTGTAACCAAAACAGTTCCCTTTGAGCAGGTCAATATCGCCATATCGCAGGGGATATCCCTTTTGGGTGAAAACAGGGTTCAAGAGTTAATATCAAAATATGATTTTTATAACGTCAAGCAAGATAATATCCATTTCATCGGTCATTTGCAGACCAATAAAATCAAGTATATCATAGACAAAGTGTGCATGGTGGAGTCAGTGGACAGTATTAAACTTGCGGAAGAACTGAACAAGCAAGCAAAGAAACACAACAAAATGTTGGATGTTCTTATAGAAGTGAATATTGGGCAGGAGCTTTCCAAGTCGGGTGTTGGACCGGAGGATTTGGAAGAATTCTTAAAAAACCTGTCAACCTTTGAAAGTTTGAGTATCCAAGGGTTGATGACGATTCCTCCAGTTGAGAAAAATGATTATTTTTTTTCAAAAATGCATCAGTTGTTTGTTGACATAAAGGATAAAAACGTAGATAATGTAAATATGAGTGTTTTGTCGATGGGAATGTCGGCGGATTATGAAAAAGCAATCAAACACGGGTCGAATATTGTAAGAATCGGAACAGCTATGTTCGGAACAAGAAAATAACGGGAGGAACAATTTTATGAGTTTTATGGACAAGTTTAAGGTTATGGTCGGCGCTGCAGACGAAGAATATGACGATGACGACATGGATATAATCACAAAGCAGGAAGATTCTCATGCGTTTAATTATAATGAAAGCGAAAATCCTTCAAGCAAAAAGAATAAGGTAGTCAACATTCATGCAACAACACAGCTTCAGGTGGTTTTGGTAAAACCTGAAAGATTTGAAGATGCCAGTTCGGTTGCGGATCATCTTAACACCAAAAGGACTGTTGTTTTGAACCTCGAGTCAACCAATAAGGAAGTTGCAAGAAGACTGGTAGACTTTTTAAGCGGCGTTGCTTATGCTAACAACGGACAGATTAAGAGAGTTGCAAACAGCACGTTTATTATTACCCCATATAACGTAGACATTATGGGTGATTTACTTGATGAACTTGAAAGTAATGGAGTTTATTTCTAAGCTTTATGAATTATGGTACCGGATTCCAAAACGAGCAGAATGAGATATTCACTGCAAAAATAAAAGATTTATTTGACTTATCAAACTATAAGAACATGGTGAAGTTTTCACACTTTCTTGATGAAAAGCAATCGTTTGTTGCGGAGCAAATTGCGAATACAAGAAAAGAGCAGTTTTTGTTGTTTGGTGGATATGATGGTGCAAAAAGAAAAATGCTTGGTGTTTTCCCCGATTATATGGAGCCCAATTCAAGTAAATTCCCTTTTTCTGCAATCTGTATTCAGTATAAGAAAGAGTATGGACTTACTCACCGTGACTTTTTGGGCACATTGATGGCTCTTCAAATCAAGCGAGAGCTTATAGGGGATATTTTAGTTGATGAAGGGAAGACGATTATCTTCATCAGCGATACTGCAAAGCCGCTTGTGATGAATGAGGTCAAAAAAATCGGGCGTGTCGGAGTTGAAATTACCGAACCGATCGGCGAAAAATTTTGTGCTAAGGATCATTTTGCTGAAATCAAAGGGACAGTTGCGTCCTTAAGGCTGGATTGTATCGTTTCTTTGCTGACGGGAAAGAGCAGGGAAAAGTCCGCTTTGCTTATTAAGAGCGGAGTGGTTATGGTTAATTATTCTGAGACGCAGGGCGTCAGTTTATCATTACATACGGATGACATCATTGCTATAAGAGGTTATGGTAAGTTTATCGTGACAGATGACATCAAACCTACGAAAAAAGACCGGCTACATGTGGTTGTAAAGAAATATGTTTAGGGGGTTAAGCTTTGAATTTGCATGACATAACGGGGAAAAAGTTTGAAAAATCCGCCTTTGGATTTAAACCGGAGGACGTTGAACATCATCTGCAAAAAGTTGCTGATTATGTTGAGAGTCTTGAAGGCGAAAAGCAGGTTCTTGAGAAAAAGATCCAAATATTAGCAGAAAAAATTGAAGAGTATCGCAAAGATGAAAATAGCATAAGAGAAGCTTTGGTAGGCGCCCAGCGCCTTAGCCAAAATGTTGTGAATGAGTCGAATGATAAGGCAGAAACAATATTAAGTGAGGCTAGTAAGAAAGCCGAAGAAATCTTAAAATCGGCACAGGAAAAAGCTGATAAAGTAGTGGGAAATACAAAATCTCAAATAGAAAAAGAAGAAAAAACATTGCTTAAGATGAAAAAAGAAGTTTCAAGCTTTAAGTCTAAGCTATTGTCTATTTATAAAGCGCATCTTGACTTAGTTACGGCTCTTCCTGAAGTGGAAGAACAAAAGGAACCCGAACAAGCGCAAGCTGAGTCTCCTGCACAGGAAGAGAAACCACAAGAAGCTTCGGATGAGATTAAAGAAGAACCAAAGGAAGAGGTTTCGAAAGAGGAACAGCCATCATCGGTGAAAGAGAAAACGCCGTTTATTGTGACAATTGGGGATTCAAATACAAAAAGAGAACCGGAAAAAACATTCGAATCCAAGTTTGGAGAATTAAAATTTGGCAAGAATTTTAAAAGGGATTAACGAATTTTTGAGGAGAGTATAATTGAATGGCACAGGATTATAACAAAACATTGAACCTACCTAAGACTGACTTTCAGATGAGAGCCGGTCTTCCGCAGCGTGAACCGGAAAAGTTCAAAGAACTTGAGGATGACCGCGTCTATTATAAAATGATCGAAAAGAACGAAGGAAAGCCGGTATATATTCTGCATGACGGGCCTCCGTATGCGAACGGAGATATCCACTTGGGGACGGCGCTTAACAAAGTGTTGAAAGACATTATTGTAAAGCAAAAAAACATGTCTGGATTCAAGGCTCCTTATGTTCCGGGTTGGGATACGCATGGGTTGCCGATTGAGCTTAAAGCAATGAAAAAAGTTGGCATTGACAAGAATCAAGTTTCGGCTGTTGAGCTTCGCCGTCACTGCCGTGATTTTGCTTTGGGTTATATGGCTAATCAGCGTGACCAATTCAAGCGGTTGGGTGTTATGGGTGATTTTGATAATCCTTATTTGACGTTAAAGCCTGAATTTGAAGCAAAGCAGATCGAAATATTTGGCGAGATGGCGAAAAAAGGCTATATTTATAAAGGGTTAAAGCCTGTTTACTGGTGCCCCGAATGTTCCACTGCACTTGCAGAAGCAGAGATTGAATATGCTGAAGACCCTTGCCATTCAATATATGTTAAATTTAATGTGACAGATGATAAAGGCATTTTTTCGAAACTTGGTGTTGATGCGTCCAAAGTTTATTTCGTGATTTGGACAACCACAACATGGACGCTCCCTGGGAACGTTGCAATTTGCCTCGGACCCGATTATGAATATACGCTTGTTAAAAACGGCGATGAATATTATGTCATGGCAGTTGAACTCGTTAAAGCATCCATGGATGCTGCTGGAGTTTCTGATTATGAAACCATAGGTTCTTTTAAGGGAAAAGAGCTTGAATATATAAGCACACAGCACCCGTTTATTGACCGTAAGTCTCTTGTGATTATTGGTGACCATGTTACGCTTGAAAGCGGTACGGGATGTGTTCATACTGCACCGGGACACGGTGTGGAAGACTTTGAGGTGTGTAAAAATTATAAGGAATTAGAGATTGTTGTTCCTGTGGACTCAGAAGGCAAGCTAACTGAACTTGCAGGAGAATTTAAGGGACTCACTACTTCCGATGCCAACAAAGCAATTGCAAAAAAACTGGAAGAGAACGGAAGTTTACTCGCAATACAAAAGATTATTCACCAATACCCTCACTGCTGGCGTTGTAAAGACCCAGTTTTGTTCCGTGCAACAGAGCAATGGTTTTGTTCTATTGAAGGGTTTAAAGAAGACGCCATTAAAGCAATTGAAACGGTACAGTGGATTCCTGAATGGGGCGAGGAACGCACCAAAGGAATGGTTCGCGACCGAAGCGACTGGTGCATTTCCAGACAAAGAACATGGGGTGTTCCGATTCCAATTCTTTATTGCAACGATTGTAACAAACCGATTATTAATGATGAAACGATACAGGCTATTTCTGAACTGTTCCGTAAAGAAGGTTCGGATGCGTGGTATGTGAAAGCACCTTCCGAGTTTATTCCGTCAAGCGTTCACTGTGAATGCGGATGCGGCGAATTTACAAAAGAGATGGACATCATGGACGTTTGGTTCGACAGTGGGGTAAGTCATGCCGCTGTTTTGAGAGAGAGAGCAGAGCTAAGCTGGCCTGCTGATTTGTATCTTGAAGGAGCGGACCAATACAGAGGATGGTTCCAGTCGTCCTTATTAACATCTGTTGCGACCAATGGGAATGCACCTTACAAGGCAGTTTGTACACATGGCTGGGTTGTGGACGGTGAGGGCAAAAAGATGTCCAAATCGTTGGGCAACGGCATAGAAGCCAGCGAAATTGTAGATCAATACGGTGCGGATATTCTTCGCTTGTGGGTTGCTTCCAGTGACTATCATGCAGACATAAGGATTTCGAAAGATATTTTAAAACAGCTTTCGGAAGGATATAGAAAAATCAGAAATACAGCTAAGTATATTTTGGGCAATCTTGACGGGTTTGACCCAAACAAACATATGGTGTCCATAGATAAGTTGCCGGAACTTGACAAATGGGCGTTAATGAAACTGGATTCACTCATTCAGAGAGCGGCGAAAGCCTATGATGAGCTTGATTTCCATATTGTTTATCGTTCCGTTTACAATTTCTGTGTTGTAGACATGTCAAACTTCTATTTGGATATTATTAAAGACCGCTTGTATTGTGAAAAAGCAGATAGCGAGGAAAGAAAAGCGGCCCAAACAGCAATGTACAAGATTTTGGACGCGCTTACCAAAATTATAGCTCCGATTCTTGCGTTTACCTCTCAGGAAATTTGGGAATATATGCCGCATCTTGAAACGGATGATAAAGAAAATATTTTATTCAACCAAATGCCTGCGTCATCGGGAATTAAAGTAGATGATGAGTTCGTTTCAAAATGGGATAAAATATACAATATTCGTGAAGACGTGAAGAAAGCACTTGAAATCAAACGTACCAACAAAGAAATCAAGGCGTCGCTTGAGGCAAAGGTTATTTTATATTGTGATGGTGAACTTTTTGACTTTGTGAGCGAGAATAAACATGAACTTGCTACGGTGCTAATCGTTTCTCAAGTTGAAGTTACAAAATCACAAGAGGGAGAGTTCACAGGGGACTTTGAAGGTCTTTCGGTTTCTGTCATGGCAGCAGATGGAGAAAAATGTGAACGTTGCTGGATTTTCAGCGAGACAGTTGGGATGGATTCAGAACATCCAACATTATGTGATCGCTGTGCTTCGGTTATGAAAGACTAATATAAAAATGATGTTGCCGTAGTGAATTAAACTGCGGCAACTTGTTGTGTAATTTCTAAAAATATAGGCATATCATTTCTTATGATTACTTTTGTTGATAAAATCTGCGAAACGGAGCTTATTATTATGATGATATATATTGCATTGGCATCTATCATCGCTTTGGCGGGGATTGACCAATACTTAAAATTTTTGGCAGTTCAGAATCTTTCCAATCAGGCAACAGTTCCTTTGATAAAAAACGTTTTGCACCTTACCTATTTAGAGAATGAAGGTGCTGCGTTCGGAAGCATGAAAGGGCAGCAATGGATATTGATTGGGGTAACTCTCGCCGTCATTGCTGTGGCGATCTTCTTTATTCTGAACAGAAAAATTAAAAATAATTTTTTGCTGTTTTCTATTTCCATCGTGATTGCGGGAGGAATAGGGAACTTGATTGACCGCATTTTCAGACATTATGTCATTGACTATATTGATGTGCGTTTTCCGCACTTTGCTGTGTTCAACTTTGCGGACTGCTGTGTGGTAGTGGGAACTATTTTGATTCTTTTCTATCTTTTGGTGTTGGAACCGAGAGCAAATAAAAAAGATAAAGAAGACAAAGTGATCTCTGATTTAGGGAGCGAGACTGTGAATGCAGAGTAGTGAGAAATTCTTGGTTGAAGATCGAGACGTTGGGACACGACTGGACAAACTTCTATCTCAAAAATTTCCTGAAAAGACAAGGTCATCGCTTCAGAAAATAATTGAGGATGGCGGAGTAGCTGTTAAGGGCGAAATCGCAAACAAAAATTATAAGCTTCGTTTTGGGGATGAGGTTGAGATTACACTCCCTAATGTGGTCGAGCTGGATGTAAAGCCACAGGATATTCCACTTGATATTGTTTATGAAGACAACGACTTGTTGGTAATCAATAAGCAAAAGGGTATGGTGGTTCATCCTGCCGCAGGGAATTTTGATGGAACACTCGTCAATGCTTTGCTCTATCACTGCAAAGACAGCCTTTCGGGTATAAACGGGGTCATCAGACCTGGGATTGTTCATCGGATTGACAAAGACACAAGCGGTTTGCTGGTGGTTGCCAAAAATGATGTTGCTCATGTTTCACTTGCTGCGCAAATCAAAGAGCATTCTTTTACAAGAACATATGAAGCCGTTGTTCATTCTGTAGTCAAGAAAGACAGCGGGGAAATTGACGCGCCAATTGGGCGGGCAATGAATGACCGAAAAAAAATGTGTGTGACAGAGCGAAACGCCAAACATGCGGTGACACACTTTGAAGTGATAAAAAGATATGAAAAATTTACGCATATAAAACTAAGGCTTGAAACGGGGAGAACCCACCAAATCAGAGTGCATATGGCTTATATGGGTTATCCTGTTGCAGGGGACGAGGTGTATGGCCCCAAGAAAGCGATTAAATCTTTGAATGGGCAGTGTTTACACGCCAAAACAATCGGGTTTATTCATCCTGTAACCGGCGAATACATGCATTTTGAAAGTGAGCTTCCGGCATATTTTACCTCTTTTCTTAAAACATTGCACTAAGGAGAGATATATGATAAAATATAAGGGTTGTGCCTAAGGCTTTTCGGAGGGATGAAATGAGTTGTAAAATATCTGATATTTTGTTGGTATCTGACTTGGACGGAACTTTGCTTACAGAAGACAAAACGGTGTCAAAAAGAAATATGGAAGCCATCAGACGGTTTGAACAGCTTGGCGGACGGTTTACCATAGCTACGGGAAGATCGGTGATATCTACAAAAAGATATGCTGAGATTATCGGAGTCAAAAATCCTGTCATCGTTTTTAATGGTGCGGCAATATATGACTATGAGGCAGATAAACTGTTGTGGAGTTCCCAACTTGAAGACAGCACCAGAACCTATTTGACCGAAGTGCAAAAGAATTATCCTCAAGTCGGGATTGAGATTTTATGCAAAGATAAGACCTATGTTATCAGTTATAACGATATTGTTCGAATACATATGGATATAGAGCATCTGGAATATACCCTATGCACCCTTGATGAAGTTCCTGATGGATGGATTAAAGTTTTGTTTGCGCTGGGACATGATTTGGTAAGCGAGTTTGATACGTTTATGACATCGAAAGATTATCAGAATGTAGATTTTATTTTGTCCAGTGTTAATTATTACGAAATGCTTCCAAAAGGTAACTCAAAAGGAGCGGCACTAGACCATCTTACAAAATTCATGGGAGCGAATCCAAATAACGTTGCGTCTATTGGAGATTATAATAATGATATTGAAATGATCAAAAAATCTATGATAGGTGCCGCAGTAGAAAATGCACTTGACACAGTCAAACAACATGCGGATCTGGTTGTATCATCCAATGATAGAGACGGGTTTGCTGAACTGGTTGATTATTTGATTGAAAATTTTGGTTGAGTTTAAAAGTCCTTTGGCTTTTAATAATAAATAAACACCTAGGATTCTTTTAAGATTGTATTGTTGAGAAAGGAATGGAAGTTAAAATGGAAATGGCAGAAAAGAAAGAACTTTCTGTGATCGCTTGTCGAGTGAGAATGGGAGCAATAGAGGGTATTTTTCATGCAAAGTCCGGTCATCCGGGAGGTTCATTGTCGATTGCTGATACATTAACTTACTTGTATTTTAAAGAAATGAATGTGGATCCTAAAGATCCGAAAATGGAAGATAGAGATCGATTTGTTCTTTCGAAAGGGCACTGTGCCCCTGCACTTTATGCGGTGTTAGCGGAAAAAGGATTTTTTCCAACAGAAGAACTTAAGAAATTAAGAAAAGTCGGCGCAATGCTTCAAGGGCATCCGGATATGAAAGGCACACCCGGCGTTGATATGAGCACAGGCTCGTTGGGTCAGGGGATATCCGCTGCTGTCGGAATGGCTCTATCCGCGAAGATGTTCGGGAAAAATTACAGAGTTTTTGCTGCACTTGGAGATGGAGAACTTCAAGAAGGACAGGTTTGGGAAGCAGCAATGCTTGCTGGGCATTATAATCTTGATAATTTAATTGCAGTTGTAGATAATAATGGGCTTCAAATTGACGGAAAGTGTACAGACATTTGTTCGCCGGAGCCGATAACAGATAAATTTGCGGCATTCGGCTGGCATGTAATCACCATTGACGGACATGATTTTGACGATATTGAACGTGCGTTTAATGAAGCAAGACAGGTAACAAATAAGCCAACCGCTATCATTCAAAAAAGCGTGAAGGGCAAGTATGTTTCGTTTATGGAAAACAATGTTGCATGGCATGGAGCGGCACCAAATGCGGAGCAATATGAAATTGCAGTGAATGATTTAAAAGCAAAATTAGCTGAATTGGAGGCATAATAATATGGCAGAGATAATAAATAAAGCGACAAGAGACAGTTATGGCGAGACGCTGGTTGCTCTTGGAGAAGAATATGATAATCTTGTTGTTTTGGATGCCGATTTAGCGAAAGCAACAAAAACAGAGATGTTCATGAAAAAGTTCCCTGAAAGATTTATAGACTGCGGAATCGCAGAGAGCAACATGATGGGTGTTGCAGCTGGAATTGCGTCAACGGGAAAAATCGTGTTTGCAAGTTCTTTTGCAATGTTTGCTGCCGGCAGAGCGTTTGAAATTGTAAGGAATTCAATCGGATATCCGCATTTGAACGTAAAAATCGGAGCGACCCATGCAGGGATTTCGGTTGGAGAAGACGGTGCAACTCACCAATGCTGTGAGGATATCGCTTTAATGCGTACTATACCGGGAATGGTAATCATCAACCCTGCGGACGATGTGGAAGCCAAAGCCGCTGTAAGGGCCGCTGCAAAGCATGTGGGTCCTGTTTATATGAGATTCGGAAGACTGGCTGTTCCTGTGTTCAACGATGAAGCAAGCTACAAGTTCGAGATCGGAAAAGGAATTCAAATTAAGGACGGTAATGATGTTACGATTATTGCAACAGGGCTTATGGTAAATGAAGCAATAGAAGCATCGAAAGTTCTTAAAGAACAAGGAATTAACGCAAGAATTATCAATATTCATACCATCAAACCGATTGATAAAGAGATTATTATCAAAGCCGCAAAAGAAACAGGCGTTTTGGTGACGGTGGAAGAACACAACATAATCGGTGGTTTGGGAAGCGCTGTTTGTGATGTCGTAACAGAATCGGTTCCTGTTCCGGTTGTTAAAATCGGTGTTGAAGATCAGTACGGCATGTCGGGTCCTGCTTTGGAACTTTTGAAAGTGTTTGGGCTCAGTGCTGAAAATATTGTTGAAAAAACAAAATATGCGCTCACTTTGAAAAAGTAAGTGGTATCATAATCCTGTAAAAACTGTGCCATAAAATTGGCGCAGTTTTTATATAATTGGAAAGAAGGCTTGAAATGATACAGTTTAACAATGAATGGGATACAATTTTAGAAGATGAGTTTAAAAAAGCTTATTATTTGGAAGTTAGGGAGTTTTTGAAGCATGAATATAAAACTCAAAAGATACATCCCAGTATGTATGACATTTTTAACGCACTAAAATTGGCATCATATAGTGACATAAAAGCTGTTATTCTGGGCCAAGACCCTTACCACGGACAGGGCCAGGCACACGGACTTTGTTTCTCGGTTAAAAAGGGGGTCGCCCCACCTCCATCACTTCATAATATTTTTAAAGAAATACATGACGATACAGGGGCCTCCACCTTCCGTCACGGAGAACTTACAAGCTGGGCAAAACAAGGTGTATTGCTCTTGAACACCGTGCTTACGGTTCGTGAAGGTGCTCCTAACAGCCATAAGGGAAAAGGCTGGGAGATTTTTACCGACAATGTTATATCCATACTCAGCCAAAGACAGGATCCAATCGTTTTCATTCTTTGGGGTGCTAACGCGAAAAGCAAAACGGCTCTTATCACAAATCCGAACCATCTGATTTTGACGGCAGCTCATCCAAGCCCATTGTCAGCGCACAATGGGTTCTTTGGGTGCAGACATTTTTCCAAGACAAATGAATTTTTAAAAGGCATTGGAAAATCCCCGATAAACTGGGAAATTGATTTATAATATTCTTTTTGATTATTTATAGCAACAATTATAAAAAAATCTCATACTGTTTAGTATGAGATTTTTTTATATACAATTTTTTATAACGTCCAATAAGTTGCATAAAAGCGTGCAACTCGTAGTAAATAGATACGGTATATTGAGGGGTATATTTTAAAAGAAAGAGAGGAGAATGTTATGAACAGTCCATATAAAGGCAAATATCGAGTGTCGCAGGAATACAAAGGTAATGCGCATGATGGAATGGATTTAATCGGCGTTGACAGCAAAAATATTTATTCTACTATTAATGGTGTTGTTGAGATTGCAGGCTGGGAAAACGAGGATAATAAGGGTCAAGGGTTTGGTATGTATATACGTATAAAGCAGGACAACAGCAATGATAAGTATTATTTCGGGCATTTATCGGCTTTCAAATGCAAGGTGGGACAAATCGTAAAAAAAGGGGACTTAATTGGCATTGAAGGAAACACGGGGAATTCCTCGGGCTCTCATTGTCATTATTGTGTCAGAACAAACGGGGATAAAACCAAGCACAAAGATGTGTCACAACTAATCGGAATTCCAAACGAGATTAGTATCTATGAACAAATAAAAGACGGATGGAAAAAGGTTGATAAGTTGTGGCACTACTATAAAGACGGGG
>JARBTU010000186.1 GCA_029240015.1 Oscillospiraceae bacterium
ATTTCCATGTGCTCTTTCACACCAACAATACGGAACGCATCTTTCTTTTCGATTTTGTAATTCATTTCTGCATCTCCTCTAATCGTTATAAGGAAACTGATACGAGGGTATGCCTTGAGATGAATTCCTTCCGTGCGTGCAGCAGACGGTGGTACACCATGTACACTCTGGAATGCACGGGCAAAAGAGGTGGGAGACTCGTAACCATATTTTAGTGCCAAATCAATTACTTTAATATCGGAGTTTTGCAGTTCAAAAGCAGCGGATGTCATCCTTCTTCGCCGGATGTATTCTGAGAGAGGCACACTTGCAATATATGAAAACATCCTTTGAAAATGAAAAGTCGAACAGCAGGCAATTTGCGAAACACGGTTAAGGTCGATATCCTCTTCTAAGTTTTCTTCAATGTAGCTTATGGCTTGATTGAGATTTTCTAACCATTCCATCGCATCGTCTCCTTTCAGTTTAGAGCATAACAGAAATAAAAGGGAGAGTCCTCTCATTTCATGCACAAAAATGTATTGTGTAAAGTTTTCAGATGGTTTTTATATTATAGCATAAATTCATGTAAATAAATATTTTCAAAAATAGATTGACAAAACAAGATGGTTATGATAAACTTTAATCAAGTTAGCATATGCTAACTTGATTAAAGTTTATCATAACTGAAAAATAACAGGCGAAAAAATATGAGTGTGGTTATTGTAGGTGGAAATGACAGAATGATATCGCAATATAAAACGATTTGCAAACAGTACAAATGTAAGGTGAAGGTTTTTACACAGATGCCGGGTAATTTCAAGGCTCAAATCGGTGCGCCCGATTTGATGATTCTGTTTACCAGCACGGTATCACACAAAATGGTTTCGTGCGCTCTTCAGGAAGCATCAAGAAACAATGCAATTATAGAGCGTTCCCACAGCAGCAGTTCATTTGCACTTAAAAATATCCTCACGCAATATTGTTCAGATGGCGCAATCTTATAACGAATGATATGAAAGTCCATTTCTTAATGGATATCCGAAATTAAACATTTAAAGAGGCGACAGAAACAAATGTACAAGAATATGATTAAATATATTGATTTCCATGACGTTATTGAATGTTTGATTGCGGCGGTTGAAGCACGTGATAAATACACGTGCGGCCACTCTACGCGTGTGGCGGACATTACGCTGAAAATTGCTGAAGAAATTGGGATACAAGGTGCGGCGCTGGAAATGATACACATGGCTGCGCATATGCACGATATAGGGAAAATCGGCATTTCTGATGAGATTTTGAGCAAACCGGGGAAACTGAATGCTTTGGAGTGGGATACCATCAAACAGCACCCGCAGATAGGATATAATATTTTAACAAGATCCAACGCGTTAAGAGAAATTGCTGATATCGTCTTATATCATCATGAAAGGTGGGACGGGAATGGCTATCCTGAAGGGCTTAAGGGAGAGGAAATTCCCCTTGGGTCGCGTATCATTGCCTTGGCGGATTCAATTGACGCAATGATGTACAAACGACCTTATAAACAGCCGATAACAGAACAGGAATGTATTTATCAAATAAAAATCAATAAAGGATTGCAGTTTGATCCATATCTTGCTCAGATAGCCATTAATGTTTGTTTTCAGAAACAAAGCTTTTATTATACTTTTGAATCTTTTACAGCCAACGGCGCAAAATAACCGTATTACAAGTTTAAATTTAACGTATAAACAAAAGAGTTTTGGAAAACCAAAACTCTATTTTTATTGTATATAAAAAATATCGAATTGTGTCGAAAAAGAGCACTTTAGTGTTGGAATCTTCTTTTAAATTTGGGAGACTTGTGGTATAATAAAAAATATTTTGAGAGAAAAAAGCAAAACTGTCGACCATAAAATGCTTTTTGATACAAACAGAAATATCGAAATAGAATTGGAAGGAGTAATCAAGATGATTTGGAAGGATAAGTACTTGATTGGCGTACCTCTTATCGACGAACAGCATCAAGAACTATTCAGGCGTGTAACAGATTTTGTGGAAGTTTTGCGTTCTCGCGACGAATGGGAACAAAAAGTAGACAAAGTCAACGAAACACTTGAGTTCATGAAAGTCTATGTTGTCACTCATTTTGAAGATGAAGAAGCTTATCAGCGGGAAATAGGATATCCTGACCTTGAAAAACACAAAGAAATACATAACAATATGATACAGTATGTCGTCAACGTTGCAGAAGCTTATGAACAAGAGGGATTTAAAGAAGATTTGATGCAACGCTTTGCAGGAAAACTGCTTGCATGGCTCATTAATCACGTTGCAGCATCCGACCAAAAGATTGCCGATTTTGCAAACAGAAAGGATGTGAGCGGAAATGACGAATAAAATGCTTGCTCCTTTTTCAAATGCCACTCGTGAAGTTTTTAAATTGATGTTGGATCTTGATGTGGTTACGGAGACTCCTGAAGTGATAGACACCATTGTGGGACCAAATGACAAATTAAATATTTCCATCAAAGTTGTGGGAGATTTATCGGGTGAAATATTTTATCGTTTTCCGAAAGAGACAACACTTGAAATGGTTAAAATTATGAGCGGGATGGAGTTTGACCAGATTGATGATTTTGTTACCTCTGCAATGGGGGAGATCGCCAATATTATTAGCGGGAATGCATTAATTGGGCTTTCAGAACAGGAAGTCACCTGTGATATTCTTCCTCCTCAGATTATTGTTGGTGAGAATGGAGCAGATACGCAAGAGGGTAATATACTAAGCACCACTGTGCGCACACAAATAGGGGATGTTGATTTGGATATTATCCTTCATTCTTCTGTTGATAAGTGATGGCTTTGGGTTTTATTGATAATTCCTAAGAGTCTAACTAAGAAAGGACCGGGTTACATATACGTAACCCGGTCCTTTCTTATGAAAACCTTAATAGATAACTAATAGCGATAAAAGGTTTTTGACGGTTTAAAAAACTGCCTAAAGATATTCAGTTACAATACAAAAAATCGTCATGTTGTGAAAAAGGCGTTTTTTAACTATAATAAAAGTATATTTCCATTATTTCATATAGGTAATATATGAAATAATGTAAAAGGAGGATAACAGATGTCTCAGGTTGATTATCAGGCACTAAAAAAAGGCGGTTTTATGAGACAGATTCAAAAAGAACGCTTTTCGTTAAGACTTCGTGTAGCAGGCGGACAAATTGAGGCGAATCAAATAGCAAAGGTAAGTGAAATTGCTGAAAAATACGGGCATGGATATGTTCATTTAACATCGCGCCAAGGACTTGAAATCCCGTTTATCTCTTTAAAAGACATAGATGACGTTAAAAAAGAACTTTCGGTTGTGGGCCTACAGCCTGGATCGTGCGGTCCCAGGGTGCGAACAGTAACAGCATGTCAGGGAATTAGTATTTGTCCAAGCGGACTAATCGAAACAAGTGATCTTTCAAAAGAGATTGACGAAAAATATTTTGGATTGGAACTTCCTCATAAATTTAAAATCGGCATAACAGGCTGTAAAAACAACTGTTTGAAAGCAGAGGAAAATGACATTGGAATCAAAGGCGGACTGCTTCCGATATGGGAGCAGAGCGACTGTACATATTGTGGTTTGTGCGAAGTGGTATGTCCTGTCAAGGTAATTAATGTTGACAAATCAGCGAAAAGTTTGGCAATTGACGAAGATGGGTGCATCTATTGCGGAAAATGTGTAAAGGCTTGTCCGACCAATTCGTGGAAAGGCAAGAACGGATATATCCTTTCGTTTGGAGGAATGTTTGGAACCCGAATCCGAAAAGGAGAAGAAGCAATACCTATCCTTTTTGAAAAAGATAAGCTGTTCGATGTCATCGATGCCACTCTTGAATTCTTTAAAGAGCATGGACGTGCAAGCGAGCGTTTTGCACTTACGATTGAGCGTGTGGGCTTTGATGTCTTAAAGGAAAAGCTAAAGGAGGTACTCTGATGAGTGAGAAAAATACAGATTTATTTGTAGATATTACGGATGTTGTATGCCCTGTGACGTTTGTAAAAGCAAAGGTAGCACTGGAGGAATTGGAAGACGGTCAGGTTCTTGAAATCAAGCTGAATGACGGAGAACCGATACAAAACGTTCCAAGAAGCCTTAAGGACGAAGGTCATAAAGTGGTTGAAGTTCAAAACAATGATGATGGAACTTACAGCCTTAAGGTGGTCAAAGGGGGACTTCAATGAGGTTCAACA
>JARBTU010000187.1 GCA_029240015.1 Oscillospiraceae bacterium
GGTCACAATACGGATGGTAAGGGTTGTACGATTTTGTGCAGTGCAATAGAGAAAAATATGATTGACAGTTATATCAGTATATTTAAAGAATCAGGGATTGAGATTAATTCGATTGATATAGGGCTTAATTGCGTGATTAAGCTATTAAAGTATTTTAAAAATCTAAGCAAACAGACTTATATTCTCTTGGGATTGGATGCGAATAATATGGTTTCTCTTCTTTTTGCAGATGGGAAGTATCATATTTCAAACCGCAACCGTTTGCTTTCGGAACGTGGAACGAGTGAGTCCATATCGGAAATCGTCAGGGTGGTTTCTTCGCTGATACAGTTTAACAAGTCGCAAAAAAACGAAAGTGATATTTCTTGTACTTATTTTTGCGGTTTGAGGGAGAATGAAAAGTGGCTGAACCATCAGGTATCCAATTCGCTTAACATTCAATCAACACCTTTTCCTATGGGACAAGCTGTTTCTGTAAAAAGAAAGATTGCGCAAAAGGGGATCTTGCAAGGGAACTATCTTTATGCGATCGGAAATTTGATAACGAAATGAGGCATAAAGTCTTATGGCGGGGACACTGAAATACAAAGATATCAATTTTTATGAAATTTATAATAAAAAACCTGAAAAAAGCAAGGCTCAAAAAGACAGGAAGAAAATCATCCTGTCTATTATTCTTATTGTGTTTGTTTTGGGATCAGTTTATGGATTCTTGGAATATCAAAGCTATTTGTCAGCCAGGCAGCTTGAAAAAATAAAGACATATACGAAAAATCCTGCTTATGTTTCTCTGTATAAATTATCGCAAGAGCAAGAAGTAACGCTTTCAAAAAAAAGAGAAGAAAAGGGTAATCTTTTAAGGATACAAAAAGCACTGGAGTCTTATCCTGTTCTTAGCAACGACGAATTTGACGCACTGAAAAAAGCCGGACTTTTGGATATCATCACCAAGGAGCTTACCTATGACCATGAGTCTGCAAAGCTTTCTTTTATAGCAACGGTTCATTCAGTCGGGGAGTTGCCCGCGTATATTGACCGTGTACGTCAAACCGGCATATTTAATGATATCGTCTACGAAGGATACACGGCGACCAAAAACAACCAATTTGATTTTGTGGTAAGCTGTATCTTAAAAACGGAGGATAAATGATGAGCAAATTGACGAAACGGGAAAAAGTAATGCTTATCGGTTTGGTTTGCTTTTGTTTGATAACGGCAGGCGTTTATTTTTTTATCCTCCCTGCATTGGAAAGATATAACGGGCTGGAAGCAAAAATAGCCGAAGAAAAAATAGTCAGACAGCAGATGCAGACGGGTATTGGAGACAAAGAACTGCTTGCGCAGCAAACAGAAAAACTTAATAGCGAAGTAGAATCCCTTTCGGTGCAGTATTATGTGAGAATGACAGATTCCGAAATCGACCAGTTGGTAACAGGGATGCTTTTAAAACATAAGTTAAAGCCCCAAAGTATGAACATCGGCTCTTCGGAACTGACAGCACTTGAAACATATGGGAATACCAGTTCGGAGGAAAAAACCATGGCGACGGAGATGCTGATGAGCAACGTGAGCGTCAAAGCAAGCGGTGCCAAAAAAGACTTGATTTCTCTTATCGATGAAGTGAGCTCCAAGAAATCGATAAGAATTAAAAATTTTAACTTTTCAAGTGAGAAAAAAGAGGGCGGGAACATCACAATCAATTTTGAGGTATTGATGTATGAAAAGGCTGTTAAGTAAGGGTAAGACAGCAATAGTTGGCGATAGGGGAGCAGTGCTTACGTGGGCTATTGTGATTCTTTTGGTGCTGGTTATTTTGGTAGGGGCGGTGCTTACTCTTTCGCTTGCGTATTATACGCGCGTTGTGAATGATAATGCATCAAAGCAGGCTTTTCTCACCGCGCGTTCTGCAGCTCAGGCAATTGCAAGCGAAATTTGCGCGGATGATGGAGGAGCAAACGCTCAAAAAATTCTTTCAAAGATTCCTCATAACGGGAATTCTTTTCGGATTGACAATATCGGGTTCAGCGGAAACGAAGGGAAAATGGGAAACTGCGTCGCGGTGCTGAAAAGAGAAGGCTATAAGGGCTCTGATTCTATCCTGATTACCGCTACTGCCACAGTGGGCACGCAAGAAAAATCAGTCTCTTTACGACTAGAATATCAAGAGAAGACGACAGAAGTTTTTGAACAAATGGTTCTCAATCCAAGCAGTAATGGGAACATGGGAATAACCCCTTATAACGGACTGCAAACAGATTCCAAAACAGATATTTATATTGGAGAAGATGCAAGGAAATTTGAGATTAATATTACCGATAATGGCAACTCTCCTGTTTTAATGGGGAACTTATATAGCGGAGTCCCTGTTTTTATTAACTCCGCCTATTATAACAATTCTCATGTTCACGGAGACATTATTTCGGATAAGAACATAACGATTAACCAAAATTCATCGGTTGGTCCTTACGCGAACTGTTGCGGTGGGACCAAAACTCAAAGCGAAATTTATACCATTGGGATTGTTACAGCCAACAATGATTCTAGGATATACAGCAAGATTACCGCTCAAACGGTTGTTTTAAACAATCAGACCAAAGTGTTTCATGACATTACCGCCGACAGTGTCCAAATAAAAGATAATGCTATTATTGAGGGAAACGTGACGGCAAATACGCTTACCATAACAGGACAGGGGAGAATAACGGGCAGCGTGACGGCAGGGACTCTAATCCTTAAAGATAATGCAAAAATTGTTGGGAACGTGATTACCACTACAATTACTTTGGACAATGGAGGGAAGATAGAAGGCAGTGTTACGGCGAAATCGGTCATTACTTCCGGTTCGTGGCAAAACCCGATGATTACAAATAATTTAACAGTCCAAAATGCTATTTCATCCAACATTAAGGTGGGTGGAACGGTTTTCTCGGGGGTGCTGTATACACAAACACCAACACCCGTTTCGGCGCTTAGTTCCAGAATGCCGCCCCCTCCTTCTGCACCTGTCTTTCCAAAATTATCTGATAGTGAGAACGGGTCAACAAACTTTAACAATCCAAACCTGACCCTTGGGAGAACGGATGGGAAGGACTCTTACTATACTGTGAACGGGAACTTGAATGTCTCAACGCTTTATACCCAAGGAGAAGGAAATGTTTTTATTTTTGTTCAGTCTGGGGCTTCGTTTTTACTCAATCAGATGGCAACTATCAGGAAAGAGCATCCCAATGTCTTTGTAATTGTGGAAAATGGAGCAGCTTTTAAGCGCACAAATATCCAAGCGGATTCATATATGGATAAAAGCCAGTATAAAGATTTTTATGGATATATCATGGCAAAAGAAAGCGCTACTGTTTATATAGGAAGAGGAACACATATTTACGGCGGAATCAGTGCAATCAATGCAGAGATACGCCCGGACGTTTCGATAAGCTATGTTCCGCTTCCTAAAAAATCAGGCGGAACAGGGAGCACGGGTGGGTCTGGAGGCTCAGGAAGTTCGAGTGAAACTGGGAGCTCCGGAGGTTCAGGCAGTTCAGGCGGAACAGAGAGTGCCACGGAGTCCTATTGGTCTGTTTTGCAGTATGAGCAGACACAGTAATGTGAAAAAAGAGGAGATTCTCATATGAAGTTTAAAAAAGATGTCCGAGGGATGACGCTGGTGGAAACCATGGTTGGTTCCGTTATGCTGGTGATATGCGGACTTATCCTCTTTACCGGGTTTTCTGCTGCAAGTTCTTTCATCCGAAAAGGGATAGATTTAAAGAACAACGGGCAGCATGCGGCGGCGGTTGCGGACTCTACAGAAGAATCCAATCCTGACATCCGGACGTCCCAGAAAGACGGAACGATTTCCTTTGGGGTAGACGGCTCTACTATTGTAATAGACGGAAAGTTCAAGTCTGCGTATGACGAAGAGAAAGAGAGTATCTTTAATGTGTTTACACCAACTCCGTAAGGAGACCGCCAAATTAAAAGGAGAAACAGTGCCTGTGAAAAAGTTGAATAATAAAGGTTGGACACTGGTAGAAGTGACGGTTACACTTGTTGTCGCGTTAATTGTTATGGCTTTTGCGGGAGGGATCCTTTTATCCTCTTTCAACGTTTTTTTAAGTAATTCCTCCCTGAACGAAGCAAAAATGGTAGGAGATAATATATATA
>JARBTU010000005.1 GCA_029240015.1 Oscillospiraceae bacterium
GTAATGCTTGAAAATATTAATAAAAATCATAATGGAAAGGCAACTGTAAAATCTTCGCTGAATAGGAGAGAGGCACTGGTTGATGCGAAGTATGTTGTAAATGCGATTCAGGTTGGGGGATATGAGCCTTGCACGGTGACTGATTTCGAAATCCCAAAGAAATTTGGTTTAAGACAAACAATAGCAGATACGTTGGGCATAGGGGGCATCTTCAGGGCACTAAGAACCATTCCTGTTCTTGAAGAGATTGCAAAAGATATGGAAGAGATATGTCCGGATGCTTTGTTCATTAACTATACGAACCCGATGGCTATTTTAACAGGATATATGCAAAGGCACACAAAAATAAAGACGGTTGGGTTGTGTCACAGTGTTCAAAGCTGTGCATCTACTTTGCTCAATAACTTGCACATGAACGAATATGCAGACCATTGCAAATGGGAGATTGCAGGAATCAATCATCAAGCTTGGTTGTTAAAAATTACGGACTTAAATAACAACGATCTTTATCCTGAAATCAAGCGCCGTGCGAATGAACCTGTTGGCACATATGACACCAAAAACGACTTGGTAAGACTGGACTTGATGAAAAAGTTTGGCTATTATATCACCGAATCCTCGGAACATAATGCTGAATATACGCCGTGGTACATAAAAGAAAAATATCCGGAACTTATTGAGAGATTCAACATTCCGCTTGATGAATATCCAAGAAGATGTATTGAACAAATCAAAAACTGGAATAACATGAAACAGGAGCTGGTAAACAATGCTGAACTAAAACACGATAGGACACATGAGTTCGCTTCATATATTATCAGTGCAGTGGAAACAGATGTACCATACAGAATACATGGGAATGTGTTGAATAATGGTTTGATTACAAATTTGCCTCAAAATGCTTGCGTAGAGGTTCCTTGCCTAGTGGACAGAAACGGGATAACTCCTTGCATAGTTGGGGATTTGCCAGAACAATGTGCGGCAATTAACAGGACAAATATTAATCCTCAGCTTTTAGCCATTGAGGCGGCAGTAACCCGTAAAAAAGAATATATCTACATGGCGGCGATGTTAGATCCTCACACATCATCGGAACTTTCCATGGATGACATTATTGCAATGTGTGACGAATTGATTGCCGCACATGGGGATTATCTCCCACAGTATGAATAAATAGCGATATTTCACCAGTGTGGATTGAGGGAAGGAGAACAGGGAAGAATGAGTGGATTTACATTATGTGCCTTTGCGGATGAGGCGGGAGCGGCGCTGGACGAACAAATCAGCGCACTGAAGGATAATGATATTAAATATCTGGAATTGCGCGGCATAGATGGAGATAACGTTTCGGATATCACTGTCAAACAAGCAAAAGAGATTAAAAAGCGATTGGACGAAAAACAAATCTCCGTTTGGTCTATTGGTTCACCTATTGGAAAAATAGGCATTAAGGATGATTTTAAGCCGCATAAGGAGCAGTTTCTGCATACGCTTGAAGTTGCCCATATTATGGATGCTTCCTGCATCCGTTTGTTTAGTTTTTATATCCCTGCAAATGAGAATAATGCGGCATATTATCGTGATGAAGTGTTGGAGCGACTATCCTTTTTCTGTACTGCCGCAAAAGGCAGTGGAGTGGTTCTGTGCCATGAGAATGAGAAAGATATATATGGGGATGTCGCACAAAGATGTTTGGATATTCATCAGCAGCTTAACGAACTCAAAGCGGTGTTTGATCCCGCAAACTTCATACAATGCGGGCAAGACGTGTTGGAAGCATGGAAACTGCTGGAACCGTACATTCATTATGTCCACATTAAGGATGCGCTGGAGGACGGTCGTGTGGTGCCTGCAGGCCATGGCAATGGAAACATAGAACAAATTCTTCGCAACTATAGCCATAAGGGCGGGAAGATGCTGACGTTAGAACCTCATTTAGCAGTGTTTGAGGGACTATCCCAGTTGGAGCAGGAGAATAAGAGTGTGACGGATACGTACACTTATCCTAATCAGAGAGCGGCGTTTGACTGTGCGGTTGAGGCACTTAAACGACTAATATAAAAGAGGAATTGCATTTAGACACCTACTGGGTACAGGCGGCAGGAGGAGACCCTGCAAAATGGATTAAAAAGTTATCGGGGCGTTTAGAATGTGTGCATTTAAAAGACATGGCATACATTGACAAACAGCGCCGATTTGCCCCCGTTTATGAGGGGAATATGAATTTCGACGCAATTATACAAGCCTGTGCAGAGGCAAAAACAGAGTATTTGCTGGTGGAACAGGATGATTGTTATGGACAGGATCTTTTTGAATGCCTGAGAGTCAGTTATGAAAATTTGAAGTCAAAAGGATTGTAAGATATTTTAGACAGAAGGGTCACGTGAAAATGAGTAAAATAAGGCTTGGAATCATAGGCGTTGGAAACATGGGAACAGGGCATCTATCCAATATTATGTCGGGAAAATGTCCGGAAATTGTGGCAACAGCAGTGGCGGATATCAATCCCGAAAGGCTCCGACTTGTAGAAGAGAGCTATAATGAGAATATCACTCAGTTTGACAGTGCTGAGGAAATGCTAGACAGCGGTCTGATTGATGCAGTACTCGTCTGCACCCCGCACTACTCACATCCTCAATATGCAATGGAATGTTTTAAACGCAACCTTCATGTAATGGTTGAAAAACCGGCAGGAGTCTATACTAAACAAGTGCGGGAAATGAACGAGATGGCTAAAAAATCCGATGTAGTGTTTGGGATGATGTTTAACCAGCGGACCGATCATATATACCGAAAGATGCGGGAAATCGTTTCGAGCGGGATTCTCGGACAAATCAGACGCACCAATTGGATCATCACCAACTGGTATCGTTCGCAGGCCTATTATAATTCCGGCGACTGGCGTGCGACATGGTCGGGTGAAGGCGGCGGAGTGCTGTTGAATCAATGTCCTCACAATCTGGATTTGTGGCAGTGGATTTGCGGGATGCCAACGAAAATACAGGCGCATTGCCATTTCGGAAAGTGGCATGATATTGAAGTGGAAGATGACGTGAGTGTTTATGCCGAGTATGCCAACGGTGCAACCGGCGTGTTTGTTACTACAACGGCCGATACACCCGGAACAAACAGGCTCGAAATTACTTTGGAGAGAGGGAAACTGGTTAGTGAAAATGGGAAGCTCTTTTTATGGGAACTAAGCCAAAGTGAACCGGAATTCTCAAAAACGAACACCATACCTTTTGCCCAGCCCGAAGCGAAGTTTTCAGAGGTAGAGACGGATGGAATATCCGAACAGCATGTGGGTGTTCTAAACGCTTTTGCAGGGGCGATATTGCGCAACACACCTTTGATTGCAGGGGGAGAGGAAGGAATCAATGGGTTGACCCTATCTAATGCGATGCATTTGTCTTCATGGCTCAATAAGGAAATTGCACTTCCTTTGGACGAGGATTTATATTATAATGAGCTTACGAAACGGGTTCAAAATTCCCGCCGTAAAGAGAATATTGCATCGGTTTTGGCAGATACAACAGGAACTTTTAATGCTTAGGGGAAAAATAATAATGAAAAAATTGAAGATAGGAATTGTAGGAATTGGGAACATGGGGAGTGCTCATGCAGTGAGCATCTTTTCAGGCAATATACCCGAGATGGAGTTGGCAGCTGTTTGTGACACGGATGACAAGAAGCGGCTGTGGGCAAAAGAGAAGCTCGGCGGGGCAGCCGTATTTGACGACTACGAAAAGCTTTTAAACAGTGGGTTGATAGACGCATTGATAATAGCAACGCCTCATTATTTTCATCCCGAAATTGCCATAAAGGCGTTTGAAAGCGGGGTTCATGTATTGACCGAAAAGCCGGCGGGAGTATCTGTAAAACAGGTGGAACGGATGAACGAAGCAGCCAATCGCTCAGGAAAGATATTTGGGATTATGTTTAATCAAAGAACCAGCCCAATTTATCAAAGGGCAAGAGAAATTGTCCAAAGCGGTCGCTTGGGGAAGCCGAAGCGCCTTGTGTGGATTATCACCAATTGGTATCGAAAACAGTCTTATTATGACTCGGGTGGCTGGCGTGCAACATGGAAAGGAGAGGGCGGGGGAGTTCTGATGAATCAAGCACCCCATAATCTGGACTTGTGGCAATGGATTTTTGGCATGCCAAAAAGAGTACGTGGTTTCTGTTCCTATGGGAAACACCACAACATTGAGGTCGAAGATGACGCCACCATCTATGCGGAATATGAGAGCGGGGCAACCGCTGATTTCATCACAAGTACAGGGGAATTGCCCGGAACCAATCGATTGGAGATAAGCGGTGATAGGGGGAAAATCGTGATTGAAGAAGGGAAACTTCGTTTGTGGGAATTGTCTGTTCCAGAACGGGATTTCTGTTTTGAATCTGATAAAGATTGCACCGATCCATCGGTTACCTATACGGAATACACGCCCAAAGAGCCTGAGAATGCCCATGACATCATATTAAAGAATTTCGCGGAGTCAATTTTATTAGATAAAAGCCTGTTGGCACCCGGAATCGAAGGTATCAATCAACTACAGATTTGTAATGCGGCTTATCTTTCTGACTGGACCAATGACTGGGTAGAGTTGCCCGTAGATGAAGATGCATTCGAAGAGAGATTAATGCACCGTGTATCGAATTCAGAATTAAAAGGTGCGGTAAGCCAGGCTGAAGATGTAAAGGGCCAGCATAGCAACCGTTGGAAGATTAACTGGTAATGATAATAAAAGCGCAAAAAGCTGTCATGTCCTATCAGACACGACGGCTTCTTATTTGTAGACTGGGGTAGGAGATTACAAAAACTCCTACCCTAAACTTTTCAAGAAAGCAAAAGAAGTTGACGAAAGTCGTCAACTTCTTTTGCTTTATATCTTGGGGGCTGATTAACGGAAGTGTAACACCAAATTATCTTCTTGAAGTTAAATAAACACGTCTCATACAAAGTGAAATGATAGTCATGATAGATGCAATCAACATGATTCCCCACAAGAAGTTTAAGCTGCTTCCTGTTTGAGGTGAATCTTCGCTGCTGTTTGAATTGTTGGTATCATCTAAGTCACTGGAATCTATGCTATTATGACTTGGACTGCTGGAATCGTCTGAACTAATAGAGTCGCTAGAGTTATCGGAACTGCTTGGAGTACTGGAGTCATCAGGAGTACTAGAATCTGGAGCGCTGGAATCAGGATTACTTGAATTCCCGGGATCAGTTGGATCGGTTGGGTCAGTGTAATCTGTCAAATATTTGCCCATTATCTGAGCCATCCATTTGTAACCATTCGCATTCGGATGGATGCTGTCAGCCATATACGAGTTAAGTGTTGCGGAAGGCAACGCATCCATGTTTTTGTAGTTATAAAAATCAACAATGCCAATGTCCCATTTTTCCTGTAATTTATAAAGAGCATTTATCATCTGTTCATAGGCAGCATTGTTATAGTAAGGATTGGTATAGAAGGTTACAGGGCATTCCCACGTTTGATACGAGTAGGCGATGATGTATTCCATTGCGCCAATAATAGTGGTAGTGTTAAAGTCTTCGAGTTTTTTGCTGCTGCTAACCGTACCAAGAGGTTTATTTTGAGATGCATCATTTGTAGAGAGTTGACAAACGAAATGATCTACAGGTGCATTTATTCCAATCTGGTTGCGCATTCTTTGAACATAGGAATCAGCTCCGTTGTTTACCAAAGTGGTTCCCGAGACAGCCTTTTTCATGCATATCCAGTTGTTTGTCTCCGCCATATAGTCCACAAAGGAAACTCCATGGTTAGCCTCTCCGTACGTTACGGAAGACCCTAGGAAGTAATATACAGGGCGGTCAGCAGTATTTCGCTTTACATATAGTGTTGTATTAGTCTTTATGTTGTTGAAACTAGCCGCAGTGCAAACAGTTGTTTCGCCACTTTGATCTTGTTTCCAGTTATACACCGTATAGCTTTGTTCAGCATTGTCGCCTAAAGCATTGACAAGGGCACCCGATACATCATAAATATAAGTTGCTACCCAATTTTCCTGTTCATCGCAAAGCTGTACGTAAGAACTGCCCGATGCCATAACGTAACGAGGAAGCCCCGCGTTTTGGCTCGCTAATGAATAACCGCTTGCAAATGTGAGGGTTCCGCCCCTTTTATAAATGGCATTATCTGCCGTATTTCCTTTGTAAGCTCCCCCGGATATCTGTGAAATGGTTTTGTCACTTCTGATACCGTAAGCCACACCGCTGCCGTTTATCTTACCGGTAAACGTACCGCCGGTGATGGAGTCAATAGTTCCTTCATTAGATACGCCGAGGGCATTATTGACGTTGCCGGAATTGGAAATAGTTCCTGCTATTGTACCACCGGATATCTTGGATACAGTTCCGGTGTCAGTGTTCCAGAAAGCAAACGCCCATTTGGCCCCGGTCGTGAGAGCGGCTATCTTACCGTTTTTAATTTCCTGCACGGTTCCTCTGTTACGTATACCATATGCCATGCCTTCATTATTTACCTCAGCAGATATGGTGCCCCCTGAAACGAGGGTAATCACAGCTCCGCTTTCATTGGATACACCGAGCGCATTATTTATATTGGAGGCTTTGTTGATTTTTCCTGTAATACTTCCGCCGGAAATTTGGGTAATTGTGCCTGTGTTATAAATGGAGATTGCCCATTTGTCTCCGGTTGTAGAAGCGGTGATGTTGCCTCCTGTAACCGATAAATGCCCTTTGTTGTTTATTCCATATGCAACCCCGTCAGTGGCGGTAGATATGTCAATGGTTCCGCTAGCTACCGTAAGGGCCCCGTTGTTAAGAATGCCGCAGGTATCGCTGTTTGTGCCTGCCTTTTTGATTTTACCGGTACCAATGCTGTCTTTTATCGTAAGAATCCCGTTGTTTGTAATAACAGTGCTGGTATCACAAGTCAATGTAAAACCATTCAAATCGATAGTAACTTCTTGGTTGGCTTTAATTACGATTTCTTCAGTATAATTCTTTGTTAGTATAATTACACCACCATTTTCTGCATTCTGAATTTGATCTGTCAGTGAAGTATTAACGTCTGTCGGAGCAACTGCAAAGGTGCTGTTAACAAAGAATACCAATAAAAGTATAATTGATAAAGCAACAGAACAGTAGCGTTTTCTTTTGATTAATTTCATATTTTACCACCTTAATGTTAAAAAATTTGTGTACATATTATTAATATATTTTAATAATATCACGCGCAGTTTATTTTGTAAAATACCATATTTAATATGCTGCTATGTATTGAAATGTATGGCACTATGCTATATTATAGTATAATATGGCATAGTATAAAATAAGTGAGGTAAAAAATGATATGGATTTGCTGCAGCTTCGGTATTTTGCAACCGTTGCCAAATATCAGAATATAACCAAAGCGGCTATGGAACACTCCATACCCCAGCCGGCGATGTCTCGAACCATGTCAAATCTTGAAAAAGAACTGGGCATACCGCTATTTGAGCGGCATAGCAATCGCATTATATTAAATAAAAACGGAATGAATTTTTATGCTTCGATACGTCAGACACTGCAGACGCTTGACGATAGCATCACAAATTTAAAGGCCAGCAATGGTACACTGATGGGAGAAATCAAGTTATTGATACTGCAAAGCAGGAATGTGGTTATTGATTTAATTTCTGATTTCACAAAAATTTATCCAAATATTAAATTCACAATTTATCATAGCAGCTCTTATCCAAAAGACTTTGAATTTGATTTTTGTTTGGCATCAGAGGAATTCCATTTAAATAATTTAAAAAGATTTTTGCTTTTCACGGAAGAGATTATGTTGGCGGTGGACGATACACATCCGCTTGCTCAGAAAAAATATGTAACGATTGATGATATCAGAAACGAAAGATTTATTTCGATGCCGCGTTCGTCTGAACTTGGAAATGTAATGCAGAAAGCGTGTAAAAAGTACACCTTCACACCGGAAAATGTGATCGTCTGTGATGATCCATTTTACGTCCGAAAATATGTATCTTTAGGTATGGGCGTGGCTTTTGCACCATCCACATCATGGAATAACTTGTGGTCCCCAAACATAGCTCTTTTGCATATTGACAATGCTAATTTTACCCGTTCGACATACTTATATTCGAGAAGTACAAAATATAAATTTGACGAGTGTCAGGCTTTTAAGAACTATCTTGTCACACATTTGAGCGAGTTTTAAGGTGAAGGAAAAAACGATAGGAAAGGATGGATAAAAATATGGAAGAAAAGAAAATTATCATTGCAAACAAGGAAAGCACTCTTGCCAGACATGAGTGTCATAATGATTTTGAATATTACAAGCACTTGATTGTATCAAAGAAAGCGGAAAATCAATGTACAGTGGCAATCATGGAAATACCACCTCGCAAGACCGTGTTTCCGTATCACTATCATGCCAGCATAACAGAAGTATTTTATATCATTAGCGGTAAAGGAAGGCTAGAGACCCCCGACGGGGAAAAACAAGTAACGGCGGGTGACGTGATTGTCTTTCCTCCAGGGAAAAACGGCGCTCATAAAATATGGAATACTTCCGATACAGAACTGTTAATATACCTTGATTGCGACACAACATCTGCTGCTGATGCAACGTTTTATCCACACTCGGATAAAGTAGGATTGCTCATTGATGGGAAACCGGATTCATTCTTTGTAGCATCTGACGCAGTTGATTATTATAAAGACGAGTAACAAGTATGGTCATTGAATCTGTTTTATTTTCTGATGAAGGAGAATTCACAAATGGAGAAATATATTGCTCTTTTGCGTGGCATAAATGTGGGTGGAAACAACAAAGTCTCTATGCCTCAGTTAAAAGTACTTTTTGAACAAGCCGGATTTTTAGATGTCATAACTTATATAAACAGCGGAAATATTATCTTTGCCAGCGAGAACGCGAACGAAGCAGAGTTAAAAAAGCAGTGCGAGTCGTTGATTCACAATGGGTTTCATTTGAAGATACCTGTTACAATCGTATCTGCAAAAGATTTGTCGGACGCTCTTAATAATGCGCCGTCATGGTGGAATTCAGACGAGGACTCGAAACACAACGCAATCTTTGTAATACCTCCTGTTACGGCGGAGGAGGTGTTTGAGCAGATAGGCGAAATGAAGCCGGAGTATGAAAAGGTGGACTATTATAACAGGGTTATCTTTTGGTCTGCACCCATTAAAACATTTTCAAGAACAAGATGGTCTAAAATCGTCGGTTCGTCTGTATACGATAGCGTTACCATACGAAATTCGAATACTGTCAATAAACTGTTGCAGTTGGTAAAGTAACTTGAAGATCCGATTTCTGAAGGACATAAAAAATCCCCTGTAAACTGAATTTACAGGGGATTTTTGTGCTATTACAGTTCTTTATATGGAGTTTATAAACCTTGGAGGATATTAAATAAGTTCTCCTTCATCGGATATAGCACAGGGACTGTTTACTTTTTCTTTCATTTTATCAAGAAGGATTTGTTCCAGATTCAGTAATCCCAAATGGAACTCACTTAATTCGGGTCTTTGGGGCATAAATATGGATTCATCAGCCGATTTTTGCGCTTCGATGCTTTCTATTGCCGAAGTGAGATATTGTTCCCGCATATTCAATATTTTTATTCGTGTCTCGGTATCCAAAAGATGAAAATAGTATAGCCGCATCATATATTCATCTCTGTTTTTGGATAATGAATCGGGAAATGTGCGCAGTGTCTCCACAAAAAGTTTTTTCCCCTTGCTTGTAATCGTGTACACAATCCGATTGGGTTTTCCTTCGGTGCTTTCGATACTTTTGGTGATTGCACCCATCTTTTCATACCGTTTTAATGCAGAGTACAAACTGTTGTTGTTGATGGTAGTGCACACATCAAACTTTTCTGTCATCTTTTTCTTAATGGTATAGCCGTGACATGGTTGATCCATCAGGCATCCGAGAATAAATATGTCGTAATACATTTATAACTTTACAGCCAAGCGGCAAGCTTCCTCCACTGCATCTACTATTCTGCGAGGCTTTACCGCATCACCGATTAAATGAATCGATTTTACTTTTCCTTTCAAAGCAGTTTCCAGTGGATTATACGAGGTTGAACCGATTGCTAATATTGCCATGTCATAGCCTGTAAAAGCAACCTCTCCGGTAGGGGATGAACAGACTGCACCGTCTTTTGTGAATTTTTCTACCTTAGTGTTGGTGTATATGTCCACACCGCCTTTTTTCAAAGACTTAAAGATGAAATATTGGATACTTGGGTGAAGTTCCATACCTGCTTTATCCAGCATCTCCACCACGGTTGCCTGGCAGTTCAGCATCAGCAGATGCTCGGCTGTTTCAACGCCTACCAATCCACCCCCAACAATAAGGACTTTTTTTCCGGGCATAACTTTACCGTTCAACACATCCACTGCCTGAACGACAGGAATGCCTTCATTTGGGATGGCAGGCGCTACCGGATTAGCACCTGTTGCCAAAATAACCTCGTCGGGATTGAGTGCAGTAATTTTGTCTACATCAGCTTCTGTACCCATTTGAATGTCTGCACCATATTTTTCACACATTTTCGTGTAATAGCGAATGGCTTTGGTCAGCTCATGTTTGTAAGGCGGGACACTTCCCGGGATAACCTGTCCTCCCAGTTTATTGCCTCTTTCGAAAAGGGTAACTTTATGACCTCTGGCTGCAGATATCCATGCCGCTTCCAACCCGCCAAGTCCGCCGCCCACAATAACAATATTCTTCGGAGAGTCCGCCTTAGTAATTTTCAAAATACGTTCATGTCCCGAAAATGGGTTAATCATACAGGATACTCCATGGTCGTCTGGATCAACGCCCGGGGCGCCGTTGCATCTTGTGATACATCCCACACAAGGAGATATTTCGTCCATTCGGCCTTCTTTTGCCTTGTTTGGGAATTCAGGGTCGGCAATGGAGGCTCTTCCTAATGCAACAAAATCTGCAATGCCGTTGGAAACAACTTCTTCGGCCATCAAAGGTTCTGTGATACGCCCTACGGCAATTACCGGAATGTTGACCTCTGCTTTCACTGCGCTGGCTGCTTCCAAGTTGAATCCGTTAGGAACGTTGGCAGGGGGAACCATGTAAGGCATACTTGCATAAACACCGGTGGACACATGAATTGCATCAGCGCCTGCCTGTTCAAGTATTTTTGTTATAATTACGGTTTCTTCTATTTTTCTGCCGTTTTCCACGCGCTCATCTCCGCTGATTCTAAAAATCAACGGGAAGTCTTCACCGCATTTTTCTTTTATATTTTTGATTAGTTCCACAGCGAATTTTGTTCTTCCCTTTATGTCTCCACCGAATTCATCAGAGCGTTTGTTGCTGTAGCTGGACAAGAACTGGGCAACCAGATAGCCATGCGCACCATGGATTTCCACTCCATCAAATCCGGCAGTTTTCGCTCTTAATGCCGCATCTCCAAATTTTCCTACAATATCATATATCTCATCACAGGTAAGTTCTCTTGGAAGCTCTCGGTTAACGGGACAGGGGATAGGGGAAGGTGCTACCGGCAGTGTTCCTGTGAAATAAGAAACAGTTTGTCGTCCCGAATGCTGAATTTGCATAAAAATTTTGGAGCCATCTTCATGGATACGCTGTGCAAGCCTTTTAAAGCCATCAATATACTCATCGGAATGGATCATTAGCTGCCCGGGAAGAGCTTTTCCGACAGGGTCTACACACACGAATTCTGTAATAATGAGCCCAAATCCGCCTTTGGCTCGTGCTGCATAATATTCAATTAATTCTTCGCCTACTTTGCCGTCAGCCTCACCATGACTTGAGCCCATAGCGGGCATGATAAGTCTGTTGTTAAGCTCTGCATTTCCGATTTGTCCTTTTTGAAAAATGCGATTAAACATAATAGACCTCCTAAATTTATTTTAGCCAGATATAAGTTAATATAACTTATGATAGATTAACCTATAATTACTCTATCAAATTTAAGTTGTGATGTCAATAAATTAACATGCTTGTTCTTGATTTTGGAGCGCAAACATATTTTATAAAAACATCAGACACCTGTAAATAAGCACTTTAATTCACTGATGTTTGCAATATAAACGAATTTGTACTCACATGTTAAAAAAGCTGTTGGGCTGAGCTTTTTGGCTTAATATCCTGTTATAGTGTTGCTTCATAAATCTTATAATAAGCTTTATAGGGTATCCTATTTTCGCTGGGTTTATTTTTTCTGCATAATAGACATTTTAACGATCAATAATATCACCCCTTATACATAATAATATTACCCCTTGAAGTAGAAAGCAAATTATTATATGTTAATATTATACTAAAAAATATGGGATAGAATCGGATTATTATATATTTTTTAGAGAGAAGGAGTATTTATGAAAAATAAAATGTTAAAAAGGTGTCTTAGCTTTTTTCTTTCAATGAGCATGCTGGTTCCTTTAGGAGGTTCAATAGGATCAAGCTTGGCATACGCCGCAGGCAGCCTGAAGGTTTATGGATTAACATGTGAATACAATCAAAACCCTGAAGTCGTTGACAGAGAAACTCCACTTTTGGCTTGGAAGTTATCTTCGACTGATAGAGGCGTCGTTCAGGCAAAATACCGCATAACAGCCTCAACTTCGCTTGAAAAGCTTGTGAGCGGGAACTACGATGCATGGGACAGCGGTGAAGTGCAAAGTGATAAGACAACGGCTATTAAATATTTAGGAAAAAAGGATTCCGGAGCAGATTATTACTGGAAGGTTCATGTGTGGGATAATAAAGGAAACACCGCTCAGAGTGAACCTGCAAAATTCGGTATGGGTCTTCTGACATCCGAGGACTGGGATTCTGCGTCTTGGATTTCTAATACCAGAAGTGTAAACACACAGGCTGAATACACCGTTTCGATGAAATTCAATCTAAAATCCAATGCGGACGGACGACCTACAGCGGCTTCTATTATTTTTGGCGCACAGGATGCAAGTAACTATTACATGTGGCAAATCACTTCTGCTGATGGCGCAACAATAAAAGATTATTTAATGCTAAAGCCGCATGAAAGAAAAAACGGTAACTGGAAGACTTATCCGGTAATAAAGATTCCTACGGACATCATTCCGGATGCTAAAAAATATGATAATTGGTACACATTAAAAATTGAATATAATAACGGGAAAACGACTACATACATCGACAATCATAAAATTGATGAACGTACTTTGGAAAGCGCATTCGGAAATGGGCGATTAGGGTTCAGAGCCTGCAATCAATCAAGTACGAATGAAGTTGCATTGTATGATGACATTACTGTTCAAGAAAACGGGAAAACAATATATGAAGAAAACTTTTCCAACTCAAGCTTGGATTCTTTTGATACAATTTTAGGAACAGGCGCTGCTTTAGTGCAAAGCGGGTATGTGAAACTTGAAGCTACTTCATCAGAGTTCATTATGCTTCAAAAACAAAATACAAATGCCTTTACGCTTGAATCAGACTTCAAAATAGAAAACCAGTCTATTGGTTTTGTTTTTTCACACAGCGATAATTCCAATTTCAAGATGTGGCAGATAAATATAGAAAAGATGGAAAGCTCCCAAAAAATTTGTCTTCGTCCACATGTTTGGATAAATGGCGGAGCATCTGCGGAAGATATTGATATTTCATCATTTATTCCATGGAGTGAAAAAAACAGCAAGCATCATTTGAAAATTGTCGTAAGAGATAACTATATTGCCACCTATATTGACGGAAAACTGGTTCATAGCGATACAAAGTATGAATCAAAGCCGCTTGGTAATGTCGGATTCAGAATGACCCGAACGACTGGGGACAATCCGATTTATGAAAAAGCAGAGATAGATAATTATGAAATCTTTGACCAAATGGGAACAGAGCTCTATTTTAATGACTTCTCGGGAACTCAGAGTCCATTCAGTGACGGAACCATCGTAGACGGAAAGTTGAAACTGGTCGGCAGTGCAGAAGGTATTATGTTGAAAATTGATGACAGTAAATATACCTTCCAATATGATTTTCAATTGGCTCAAAGTGCAACAGGGGTAATATTCGGCGGAGTTGATGACCAGAACTTCTATATGTGGCAGGTTAAAGAAGGCATTGGAGCAAATGCGAATAAAATGTGGTTAAGACCCCATATTTGGAAAGGGGGAAGCCCGACCAATCTTGCAGACATTGATATTACGGCCACCATTCCTTGGGACAAGAGACTTGACCCTCACCATATGAAAATTGAAGTGGATAATGGAACGATTACAACGTTTATTGATGATAAGCAGGTTGACACACGTTCCGAGCTTCCTTTCAGCCAACTGGGACTGCTGGGGATACGTGCCAGTAAAGGAGAAGATGGGAGAGTTGAGAAAGCTTATTATGATAATTTTGTTTTAACAGGTTCCAACTCTAAAAATATTTTTTCAGAGGATTTTTCAAATTCTAGTGCGTTCAAATTTACCGACGGGCAGGTCGTTTCAGGAAGATTATTTGTAGATAAAGAAGTTTTATTTTGGCAGGAATCCGAAAAAACGTCTTTGCCATATTTAAGAAAAGAGTTTGCCGCTCAAAACAAAACTATTACACGGGCAAAAGTATTTTCTTCCGCGCTTGGCGTGTATGAAATGTATATCAATGGCAATAGGGTAGGCGAAGACTATTTGGCACCGGGATGGACCGATTATGACAAGCGTGTTGCTTATCAGGGATATGATGTAACAAACTTATTGCAATCAGGAAAAAGCAATATATTTGGTGTAAGATTGGCTCCAGGTTGGTACAATGGTAGGATTGGAATCACATCAGGTGCATCGCATTATGGCAATGATGTTGCATTTATAGCCAAAATGCTTATCGAATATTCCGATGGAACATCTGAAGTGGTTGTTACAGACAGCACATGGAAATACACAACCGATACACCTCTTAAATCAAGCGACATACTTGACGGAGAAGCGTATGATGCTCGTTTACAGATCGGAGATTCACCAACAGCCTGGTCAACCACGGCAGTAGATGACGAATCATGGTCTAACACGTATATTAAACCAACAACTAGAAATCTTATCGCAAATGTTGATCCGCCGGTTCAGGTAACGGATGAATTGGCAGCGAAAAAGATATGGAAATTGGGAAACGGAAATTTTGTTGTAGACTTTGGCCAGAATTTTGCAGGTCTAGTGAAAATGACGGTCAAGGGTAAAGTCGGAGACAAAGTTACCATAAGGCATGCGGAAGTGTTGGGCACTGACGGAAAGTCTATAGATACCGTCAACCTTCGTACAGCGAAAGCAACCGATACATATATTATTGGAAGTGTAAATGCTGAAACATTTATGCCGAGCTTCACATTCCATGGTTTTAGGTTTATTGAAATCAGCGGTTTGACTGATCTTAAGCTGGCGGACGTAACAGGTATGGCAATCGGAAGCAATCTTGAACGGACAAATACCTTTGAATCATCAAGCCCACTTGTAAATCAACTTTACAGCAACATTGTTTGGGGCCAGAAAGGGAATTATCTCTCCATTCCTACCGACTGCCCGCAACGTGATGAGCGCAGAGGTTGGACCGGTGACGCTCAGGTATTTGTCAGAACAGGATCATACAACATGGATTCAATGTCGTTTTATACTAAATTTATGACAGATATGAGAGATGCTCAGAGAGAAGACGGGGCGTATCCGAACGTCGCGCCAAACGAAGGGTTCACCGAAGCTGGGGTTCCTGCCTGGGGTATCGCTGGTGTCGTGGGTGTTTGGACAATGTATCATCAATACGGAGATACCCGTATTATTGAAGATAATTTTAAAGCAATGGATGCATGGATCAAATATAATGTAGGCGCAAGCAAAAATCTTCTGTATTCTGATACAAGTTATGGTGACTGGCTGAATATAAACGAAGAAACAGACAAAGGACTCGTGGCAACTGCATTTTTCGCATACAGTACACAGCTTGTTGCAGAGATGGCACAAGTTATGGCAGATTTGACAAATGATGCAGCCTATAAACAAGCTGCCGAGTATCACGCCAAACTCTTTAATGACATTAAAAACGCATACGCGAAGAAGTTTATTACCAGTGATGCAAAGTGCGGCAACGATACGCAAGCCTCCTATGTATTATCACTTGCATTTGACCTCGTTCCATCAGGGTTGGAACAAAAAGCGGCGGATAGACTTGCAGATAACATTATCAGAAAACATAACGGTCATCTTACTACCGGATTCGTCTCCGTGGGAAGGCTCGCGCCTATGCTAACTAAATACGGCTATAATGACATTGCATATAAGCTTTTGACAAACAAGACCTATCCATCATGGGGATATTCTATAGAACGTGGTGCAACAACTATCTGGGAGCGCTGGAACTCCTGTAAGGATGACGGCACCATAGATGAAACGCTCGCTTCAATGAACTCGCTAAACCACTATTCTTTGGGTTCAATCGGTGAGTGGATGTTTACAGATTCCCTAGGGATAGACTGGGATGAGCAAACACCTGGATTTAAGAAATTTGTTCTTAAGCCATCCCCTACTTTGAATAGTTCCATTAACATGACGTACGCCAAAGGCACTTATGAATCTGTGAATGGTACGATTAAGAGCGACTGGTCTTACGACAGCAGCAACATGCTTGTTTATAAGGCTTCAGTTCCTGCTAATACTAAAGCTACGCTTTATCTTCCCGCTAAAGAAGGAAATATTATTTTTGAAAGCGGCAAATCGGCAGAGACCGCCCAAGGGGTAAAATATATCGGAAAGCAAAAAGATACCGTAGTTTATGAGCTCTCCTCAGGGGACTATGAATTTACACAAAAATCCACTGTCATTCCGGTAACAGGGGTTTTACTTGACAAAACAAAAATGACCATTAATAATGTTAAGAAAACGGTTCAGCTAAAAGCAACGATAGCGCCTTCTAATGCAACAAACAAAAATGTGACATGGAGCTCTTCCAATAAATCTGTCGCAAC
>JARBTU010000188.1 GCA_029240015.1 Oscillospiraceae bacterium
TTCCTTTAAAACAAATCGACTCCCAGATTGAAATGTTTCCGAGGTGGGATAAGTGCTTCCGATAATCTGTACGGCTTCAAGAAAAGAGAGGTATTCAAAGCTATATTCAGCACCATCAAGCTTGAGGAAAGGTTTCAGCATCTTCACAGCTTCGTTTGGCTGACCATAGAAAATACCTCTGACCAACATCGCCAATCCATCAGCTTCCGAATTGTAGATTCTTGAGATTAGCGTCATTCTGTTGTCAGCTGTTTTTAGCCAATCTTGCCACGCTAATAAGAATGACACCTGCTCCGCTGAACTGATGTGTTGATAATCTATTTCAATCAGTGTTACATTTTCTACTTGCGGAGGAAGCCTGAAAGTCATAGACACAATAACGCCGAAATTCCCTCCGCCTGCACCTCTACAGGCCCAAAAAAGATCGGGATGGAATGTGCGGTTGGCTTTTATAATATCTCCTTCATAGTTTATGATTTCAATTTCAACCAAGCTATCACAGCCTAACCCCAGATAACGGCAGGAAAGCCCCCATCCGCCCCCCAAGGCATATCCGCTCAGCCCGACGGTAGGGCAGGTGCCTCCCGGAAAAGGATATCCTCTTGAAGATACAAATTCATATACGTCCTTGTTGGTTACCCCGCCCTGAACGTGTAACAGGTTTTCGCATTCGTCTATTTCCAGACTGTTCATCTCACTTACGTCAATGATTAGGGTACAGTCTCCGTTAGAATAACCTTCGTAGTTATGACCGCCGTTGCGTATGCGAAGCGGTATACAATGTCTTCTTGACCATATCACTGCATTAGATACGTCTGATTTATCTGCGCAATATACAATTATGAAAGGATATTGTTGAATCGCTCTGTTCCAATCCTGTCTTGCTTCCTCATAAAAAGGACTGTTCGGCACAACAATGCGCCCGGTAAGACCGCAAAAAAAGTTTGTACTCACAAATAGCTCCTCTTTCATGCAGTATTCTGTCTTACGCCAGAGTACTGCTTAACGGCTCATGAAATTGAGCCTATTACCATATTATGAGGGAGCTGTATGAGCAGTTCAATATTTTGGCGCTATCTATTTTTAAATATTAAATATTTTCCCCTGCCACATTTTATTGGTTAAATACCATTCAATCGTTTTTCTAATGCCGTCCTCAAAGGAGACTAAAGGCACCCAGTTAAGTTGGTTTCTCATTTTCGTGGAATCAATCGCATATCGTAAATCATGCCCCGGTCGGTCGGTCACAAATTCTATGAGATTTTGAGGCTTATGAAGTTCGTCAAGAATTGTTGTTACAATGCTGATATTTGCCTTTTCGTTATTTCCGCCAATATTATAAATTTGACCTGCTTCTCCATCATGTATAATAACATCAATCGCTGAGCAGTGATCTTCAACATAAATCCAGTCCCTTATGTTTTTCCCATTCCCATACACAGGGATATATTTGTCTTGAAGTGAGTGAAGAATACACAATGGGATTAGCTTTTCAGGAAATTGAAAAGGCCCGTAATTATTTGAACAACGGGAAATTGTAACAGGAAGGTTATAAGTACGATTATAAGCAAGAACCAACAAATCCGCGGCAGCTTTTGAAGCGGAATATGGACTGGAAGGTCTGATAGGAGTGTTTTCTTTAAATAACATTTCCGGCTCGTCCAACGGCAAATCGCCATAAACCTCATCTGTAGACACTTGATGAAATCTTTTTATACCATAAAATTTGCATGCATCCATTAATACCTGAGTTCCAATAATATTTGTTTTTAGAAACAGTTCAGAATTTTCGATAGAACGGTCGACATGGCTTTCTGCTGCAAAGTTAACTACAATATCAAATGACTCATCAGAAAACAAATCAAACACCAATTGTCTGTCAGATATATCACCTCTGACAAAAGTGAAAGCAGGATTTTCGAATGCCTTTTCTAAGTTTTCTAAGTTTCCTGCATAGGTAAGCATATCTAAGCAGACCAGTTCATAATCCGGATATTTATTTTGTATGTAGTATATAAAGTTGCTCCCTATAAAACCGGCACCGCCTGTAATCAATATTTTCATTTTTAATCTTAACCTTCTTTTAGTTCAATTATGTAAGCCTAGTGGATATCATCAGCGTCGGCAAAACCTTCTTTTGCTAATGACAGTATGTATTTACCATAATCTGTGACTTTCAATGCTTCTCCCATCGATATAAATTGTAATTTGTTAACAAACCCTTTTCTAAAAGCAATTTCTTCGGGACAACATATGTAATATCCTTGCCTTGTCTGAATCGCTTCAACATATTCCGCCGCTTTGAGGATTCCTTCGGGAGTGCCTGTATCAAACCATGCCATCCCCCGACCCAGCAACTCAACATGCAAAGACTGCTTTTTAAGATAAGAATTATTTACCGATGTAATTTCGAGCTCTCCCCTTGGCGAGGGAGTTATTTTCTTAGCAATCTCTATGACGCTGTTATCATAAAAATAAAGCCCCGGAACCGCATAGTTGGATTTTGGATATTTCGGCTTTTCTTCGATATCTATCACATTATTGTTTTCATCAAAACTTACGATTCCAAAATCGCACGGGTTTTTTACAGGGTATCCGAAAATTGTTGCACCTTGTTTGTTGTACCTTGCTTTGTTTAATATTGAAGTCAGGTTTTGTCCGTAAAAAATGTTGTCCCCAAGAATCAAACATACCGAGTCGTTCCCTATAAATTGCTCTCCGAGGATAAATGCGTCAGCAAGTCCTCTGGGTTCTGCTTGCGTGATGTAAGAGATGGAAATCCCCAGATTTGAACCATCTCCCAGTAAGTCTTGATATTTGGAGATATCATACGGAGTGCATATGATTAATATATCACAAATATCCGCAAGCATCAGCACAGAAAGAGGATAATAAATCAACGGCTTGTCATAAACCGGTAAAAGCTGTTTTGACAATACTTTTGTCATGGGGTAAAGTCTTGTGCCTTTTCCTCCAGCTAATATGATTCCTTTCACAGTATTCCGCCTTTCTTTAATAAAAATTATTTCAACCAAAAGTAACAAAAGAAGGCACTTGCGATAAAGGGTACGACTTCAATCATGCGAATCCAGATAATCCATCTTTCGCATTTATTGCTCGTAAGAATGTTCTTTGGATTAAATCCTGGATAATTTATAATCAGCAAAAGCAGTCCGCAGGCAACAAAAAGTCCGCAGAATATAGGGGTGATGGCATCAACCGACTTTCTGCTTAAGAAATCGTACAGACTTAAATATTTTCGCTGTCCAAACGTTGTTTTTTCTATCAAGTGTTCAATAATTGTTCCAGACATATGTTTTGATGTATAGCTGGAAGGTGTACGTAATATGACAAGCAATGTGCACATACTGCTCATCATAATATCTAATATGATATTTAATCGGAAAACATGCATATTTTGTATGATTAATAGGTATAAAAACGGAACCAATAAGATTGTACGATAATACTCATATCCTGCAAAAAGTGCAAACATCAAAAAAGGAGCCGCTGACATATAAATAATATATTTATTTAACTCCTGTTTATTTTTGAAAACTTTGATATAACAAATAAAATAAATGAAGACAAGCCCAATGGCGAAATAGCTGGCTTTGCTAAGTGTCAAATCCATTCCTTGAAAGAAGGTGTTTTTGACAACCCAAAGCATAGGTCCCGATTTTAAAGATTCTTCGTATTGAGGGGCATTCATAAATAATAGCTTAAAAAAGAAAAGCACACTAAAGCTAAGCAATACTTTCAAAAATGCTTTTGGGATACTCTTTTCGGTAAGAAGGATTAATGCGACATAGACAAAAAGAAAAAACGGTTTGATGGCAACCGAACAGGCCGCGAACAAATAAAAAAGCCATATTTTTTCTTTTAAAAGAAAATAAACGCTCATTGTACCGAACAATAAGAGCATGATGTCATTTTGACCCGCATAATAAACCCCTGTATAGATGTAAACGGAAGAAAAAGACAGATAAGCTACCCAAAGAGATTTCGTCTTATCAGATGTTATAATCATGCTGATCTTATATGCAAAATATATGGTTAACAATAAAACAAACACCAAAAA
>JARBTU010000189.1 GCA_029240015.1 Oscillospiraceae bacterium
GGAACTCCTTTTTCAAGACTCTTTGTCAACGTACGTGAAAAAATGAGTCTTTGCTATTACTGCGCAGCACGGTTTGATCGGGTGAAAGGGATCATGCTTGTTGATTGCGGTGTTGAAAATGAAAATATATTAAAAGCGAAGGACGAAATTCTTAATCAGCTTGAAGTCATCAAACGCGGAGAGTTCAGTGATGATGAATTTAACAATACCAGATTAAGCCTGATAAACAGTTTAAAGACTGTTGGAGACAGCGCAGGCAGTATGGAAATCTGGTATTTGGCACAGCGTTGCTATGGAACAGAAAATTCTCCTGATGATGATGCAAAACGCTTGGAATACATTACAAAACAGGATATTATCGATGCGGCAAACCAAATCCTGCTTGACACGGTTTATGTATTGACCAGTATTACTAAATAAGGAGGGATAGAACAATATGAATAAGCAAGTGATAAAAAATGAAAGACTTCATGAGGAGTTTATAAAAATAAAGCACCCAAGCGGTTTAACCATTTTGTTGTATCCTATGAAAGGCTATAGTTCAGCCTATGCACTTTTCGGAACAAATTTCGGCTCGGTCGATACCACTTTTAAGACCAACAAGGATGATGACTTTATTGAAGTTCCGGAAGGCGTTGCACATTTTTTGGAGCATAAACTATTTGAAAATGAAGACGGAGATGCTTTTTCACTTTTTGCTTCCACAGGTGCATCCGCAAATGCTTATACCAGTTTTGACAGGACTTGCTATTTGTTTTCGACTACCGATAACTTCGAAAAATCTTTGGAGTCTCTGTTGTCTTTTGTTCAGTCCCCTTATTTTACAAAAGAAACGATAGAAAAAGAACAGGGTATTATCGGTCAGGAAATCAGAATGTATGACGACAATCCGGGCTGGAGAGTGTTTTTTAACCTGCTGGACGCACTATATGTAAATCACCCTGTAAAGATAGACATTGCAGGCACGGTAGAAAGCATATCCAAAATTGATGACCAGGTTCTTTATCGTTGTTATAACACTTTTTATAATCTAAATAACATGGTGTTGTCGATTGCAGGAAACATTGCTGTAGATACAGTTATGAGTGTGGTTGAAAAATCTATAAAGCCATGTGAAGAGCTTACCATTGAAACAAAAGAAGTGGATGAGCCAAAAGAAATTGCCAGAGCGCAGTCGGAGCAAAAGCTTGAGGTAGCGGTTCCTTTATTTAATATCGGGTTTAAAGAAAATCCGTGCAAAGGAAAAGAACTTGTGAAGAATCAGGTGGTTGCTGAAATTTTGCTTGAGATTATTGCAGGAGAGGGCAGTGATTTTTACAGGAAAATGTACGATGAAGGTCTTATTAATTCCACGTTTGGAACAGAGGTCATGAACGGAAGAGGATATTTCTGTGAAATATTTGCGGGAGAATCCAGAAAACCTCATGAAGTTTTCGAGAATCTTAAGGCTGAAATCGGCAGTATCAAACAAAAAGGAATAGAAAGTCAGGAATTTGAGCGTGTAAGAAAACTTCTATATGGGCGGTATGTTCGTGGATTCAACAATGTTGAGGGAGTAGCGAATTCGTTGGTGCTGGCTCATTTTACAGGAACCGAGATTTATGATACGATAGAAGCGGTTGCAAACGTAAGTCTAAATGAAGTGAATGAATATTTAAAGAATTCTTTAAATCCCGCAAACTGTGCAATCTCAGTAATTAATCCTTTATAAGGATGCATGTAAAGCTTAACTGCTTTACATTACATAAAATCATATACGGAGGTACATATCGTCATGGATTCGAACAATATTGTTGCGTTCCCTAAGCTGGGACTGGAATTTAATCTTCATCGAGAAGCATTCAACATTTTTGGTCTTAGCATCCAATGGTATGGCGTGATTATCGCAGTTGGGTTTATGCTTGCTTTGTGTTATGCCCTTTTAAATTCCAAAAAATTTGGACTGGATTCCGATAGGGTTATTGACGCGATAATCGGCGGAATCATAGGGGGGGTCATTGGCGCAAGGCTTTATTTCGTTTTATTTACTTGGGAAGACTATAAAGATGATTTGTGGAGCATTTTTAATATCCGTGGAGGAGGACTGGCCATGTATGGTGGATTGATTGGTGCTGTCCTTGTCGGCGGATTAGTGTGCAAATGGCGCAAAGTTAAATTTTTCCCAATGCTTGATATGGCGGGGCTTGGTTTTTTAATAGGGCAAGGGATCGGACGCTGGGGCAACTTTGTCAATGTTGAAGCATATGGCACCAACACAACTTTGCCATGGGGCATGACCGCCACAAAGATACAAAGTGATTATATTTACAATATGAGTGAGTACGAGAAATTAGGGATTGCTTTTGATCCCAGTGCATCGGTTCATCCAACCTTTTTGTATGAATCTTTGTGGTGTATTCTTGGTTTTGTTCTTTTGCACTTTTATTTCAAGCACAGGAAGTTCGATGGTGAGATTTTCACGATGTACATTGGGTGGAACGGATTGGGAAGATTCTTTATTGAAGGAATGAGAACAGATTCCTTGCTGTTAGGAAAGCTAAGGGTATCACAAGTTCTGGCTGCATTAATGGTTTTGGGTGCGGCAGCAGTTTTGCTTACCATATATTCAAAAATCAAAAGATACCGTGTGGATGATTCGGATTATTTGAAGTTATATGTTTATACCGAAGAAAGCAAGCTCATCCTTGAAGAGGCTCAGAAACAACGCGATGAAGCTAAAACAAAAAAAGAACAATCAGTAGTAACGGAAGATAATGAGACCGTTCAAGAACCTGAAGAGGCTGAAGTGCAACAAGAGCAAGATGAACAATCAGATCAACAAGTGACAGGAGAAGATGAAGATGTCTCAAGCGAAAATAATTGATGGCAAAGTGGTTTCGACTAAAGTTCGTCAGGAAGTGAAAGAAGAGGTTGAAAAACTAAATCAACAGGGAATCAATGTTGGATTAGCTGTTGTGATTGTTGGGAAAGATCCCGCTTCAAGAATCTATGTAAATTCAAAAAAGAAAGCCTGTGCTGAAATCGGTATTTATTCCGAAGAATATGCATTAGATGAGTCTATAACGGAGCAGGAACTGCTAACCCTTGTGGAAAAACTCAATCATGATACAAAAATCAATGGGATACTGGTTCAATCGCCTTTACCAAAGCATATTAACGAAAATAGGATTGTTGAAGCAATTTCTCCTTTAAAAGATGTCGACGCTTTCCATGCTCAGAATGTCGGCAAAATCATGATTGGTGATTTTGACTTTCTGCCATGTACACCGTCGGGGTGCATTGATTTGATTGAATCGACAGGAACCGAGATAAGCGGAAAAAATTGTGTTGTGATTGGGAGAAGCAACATTGTAGGCAAACCGATGGCAATGCTTTTGCTCCATAAAAACGGTACGGTTACCATTTGCCACTCAAAAACAAGAAATCTTGCGGAGGTTTGCAGACAGGCGGATATATTGGTTGCAGCTGTCGGTGTTCCGAATCTTGTGAAAAAAGATATGGTTAAACAAGATGCGGTAGTTATTGACGTTGGCATGAACCGCCTTGAGGACGGAAGCCTTTGCGGAGATGTGGATTTTGAAGGAGTTTCTCAGGTAGCATCTTATATTACACCTGTTCCCGGGGGAGTAGGACCGATGACAATCGCAACATTGATGAAAAATACAGTAACTGCCGCCAAGATACAGAGCAGATAGTGAATAGGAAACTGTTGTTACAAGTACACCAAAGCATTTTAAGAAATCTAAACAATAAAAGAATAAGAATGCCATTTGGCATTCTTATTCTTTTATTTAGCTATATCTCAATTACAACAGTTTTGGCATTTCCTAAAATATCGCTGTTTTTATAATTAAATAAGACAGCAGTTTGCTTCTTTGAAAAATTCAAAGGATGAAAAGGGAATATCTCGATATGAGCGGTTCTGAAAATAAGCTTGGGATCAATTCCGTTGTATTGAGGCAAGTGCTTCTCAATATTATTTTGGTCTTCCAAAAAGGCCATTATTTTTTTTCTGTCCGTTTGATCCACATTCAGCCATGAAGGTATTTTTTTTGCTTTTTCGTGCGAATAA
>JARBTU010000190.1 GCA_029240015.1 Oscillospiraceae bacterium
TGTCTAATTTTTGAATGTCATAGCCAAGGCGATCACTGTACCCCTGTTCTTTTGCTTCATAAAAATGATATGTGTTACCCTCCTGAACGACTCTCCAAGGCTGCTTATTGGAAGCAGATGGAGCAAGGCGCAACATTTCCAAAGGGAAAGCATAGAGACCTGCATCGGACTCGGTTAACGGCACAGAGAAACCCTGATTGAAAAAGAGCATATTCCATGGTTTGCGCTGGTCCGCTCTAATTATTTTTCGCATAAGGATCTCGGGTACCCGTTTTTTATTGGCCGGATAACCCAAAGGAGAAATAGTCGGAAACAATTCATCCTTCTTGACCGACATTGCGTTAGCAAATTCACTTCTGTTAAAAGTTCCGCCTAGCCAGCAGGTACCGAGCCCTAAGGAAGCAGCATATAAAATCAGCTTTTCAAATTCGTATCCAAGTGCTTCAAAAGAAAATTCACCGCTTGTGATCGTTGCACCAATATAATCTTTAGCACCCTTAATGACCCCGTAGGTACCAAGCTTCCCAGCATTAGCCGCGGAACTCGATTCTAATAGATTAAACGTAACAACGGCAGAAAATGGATTGGTCAACGTCTTGATGTAAGCGTTAATCTTGTCTTTCATTTCTGCTGAAAGCGCTCTGTTTTCATAGGTTCTGACACTATATCGGGCTTTGACTGTTTGTTCAAGAGGAAAATCCAATATCATTCTATTCGCACTCCTTATACAAGTTTTTGATAGAGGTTTGTTTCGCCGGGTCTTTCTGTAAAACCTCCGAACAAAGGAACTATTTCTTTAAAATGCTTGGCTGACATATGCAAATCCAATAAATCCTTGTTTTCCCATTCCTCAATGATGGTTAATACCTGTGGGTTTGAAATATCCTGAAACAATTCATAACGGATGCAGCCGGCATCCTTCTGAACAGTTTCCTGCACAAGCTTCTTTGCCAGCACAATGAACTCATCTACCTTGTCTGCTTTGATATAATTCTTCGCAACGACTTTAATCATGTGATTATTCTCCTTTTCAGTTTACTGCCATTTCTCATAATGGACTTTTTGAGCCCTATAACGGTCAACAAATTCGTTTTTTTGTCCATCCGGATAGCCAATAGCAATTAACGCGAAAGGCTTGATATGTTCAGGCAAACGGTATAAATCTTTGATGTACTCCACCGCTGAGTCAGCAGTCGCAACACCCAGCCATACCGCACCAAGTTCCAGATGCGTTGCTTCCAGCAGGATGTTTTGTGCCGCCGCACCCAGATCCTGCTGCCATGCGGTGGATACTTTAAAATCATTGCTGTTTGCCAGAAGCACCAGCGTTACACCAGAACCCGCAACAGACTTTGAATAAAGTGACATCTCAGACAGAGTGTTTAGTGTATCCTTATCTTCAACGACGATAAATTCCCAGGGCTGTTGATTGGCCGCAGAAGGAGCCTGCATTGCGGCACGCAGCAGTTTATCGATTTTCTCTTTCTCGACGGGTCTGTCTTGAAACTTACGGATGCTTCTGCGGTTAAAAATTTCCTCCATGTACTATGCCCCCTATAATATTAAATTTGAATTTTGATATTTACCCTATTCTTTTCTTCCAGCTTTGAAATCAGCTTGTTTACAATTGCAACAAACTGTTCACTTTCCTCCGATGTGAGAATGTCGGCATAAAGACCATATACGTTTCGCCACGCTTTTGCTATGTCAGGTTGCAAAAGCAACCCCTTTTCTGTGGTAAAAATATAAACGTTTTTCCCTTCCGACTTTCGTCTAATAAAACCTTTATTCTCCAGCTTCTCAATAAATCGCGTGATTGTTGATGGCGTCATGTGCAGCAACTCACCAATCTTTTTTTGGTGGATGCCATCGTTCTTATTGACTATATGGAGTAAAAAAGCATGGCTGGGGGATAACCCCGTTATCTTGAATTCGTCCTCTGCCATTTTCCCAATAATTCTGGATAGCTTGCAGGACGAAAAAAATAAGCAATCGTTCAATTGGTTGTCAGTGTTTTGTATAGTATCCATTTCCCTCTCCTTTTTTGTTTGTACATACAATTATAGTATTTCGTTTTACATTTGTCAAACGCTATGTTCGCTAGATTTCATTAATAAGATGAATCTGTTCAAGAGAAATGGTACTATTTAAATGGACATGCCGAACAAAAGATTAGTAATAAATTAACTAACATAGGTGAATTGATACTATGAGTTAGAAACCGATTTTAATATTGCCTATGGAAATTTTATAAAAACTGTATCTCATCTAAACAGCCGATAATTTATATGTCTTCCCCTAAAAATTAATTATTATATGCAAGAGAAAAAGCCAGTAAACATTAGCGTTTACCGGCTTTTTTTAAGAGATTAGGTAATAAAAGATGCCCGCCAATAATATGATACTATGCTTATAATGTCATATTATTGATTTGTATTCATCTTTTGAAAGCTTATACTTAAGTTCACCATTGTACCAATCATATTCTTTAGGCAACCCTTGGACAATACCTTGATACTTTAGCCCGACATGCTCCATTACTTTTTGTGAAGCTATGTTTCCCGGCTTACACACGGCGGTAATGTTATTCAACCCTATCACATCAAATCCATATGTAAGAAGCGCGGCAGCGGCTTCGGTCGCATAACCATTATTCCAATACTTCTTGCCAATTAGCCAGTATATTTCCTTGATTGAATGATCATATTCTATACCACCAATGCCAACCCATCCAATATGCTTACCACTCTCTTTTAAGTTAATTGAAAATGAATATTTAAAATCACCATCAAAGTCAATATTATAACAGCTAATAATCCAATGGAATAATTCACCATAGTCTTCAAATGACATAACTGACATATCCAAAAATTCGAACAGGTCCTGATCCTGCATTAACTGAAAACACTCCACCAAATCTTCTTCTCTATAGGGTTGTATAATAAGCCTTTCAGTTTCCAACCTCATATCCTTTAACATTATTAAGCCTCCTCTAACCAATCCAAATAAAATATAGTAAAACTTTACCATGCAAAAACAAAAAAGTCAATTGCAAGCAATCGACTTCTTTCAAAAAAATATTTGGTGAAATAATCGTAATTCCACCAATCTTTCCATAGCTAATCAAACAAGAAAGGAAATAAACAATATATAGAATTAGAACAATACCATAGATTTTATCGTGGATGATATAAATTCAATATTGCCAGACTTCGGGCCAAGTTGATCCGAAGTGATGTGTAGATGTGTTTGCCGAATTTGCGTCTACCCCCTCTATGATTATAAATGGAAGTGGATGCTTGCCTAAAGAAAGTAGGTAGTTTATATATTTACATACGTTCTCTTATATAAAACAAGTATTGCCGCTGCTATAAGGATCATACCCATAAAAGCGGGTGCGGCATGACCAAGTGATACATAGATTTGACCCCCAATGATAGGTCCAATCATTCTTGCTAAAGCCTGAATAGATTGGCTACCTCCTTGAATCCTTCCTTGTTCACCAGAATCGACAGACTTGGAGAGCATTCCATTGAATGAAGGCCCAAAGACCGAATCACCAAAACCAAATATAAACATTCCAGCGATAAAAAGAGGATAGAACAAAAACAAAGCTGATGCCGCAATAAAACTGTAGCCTATAATCTCCGAAATCATTCCAAGAATCGCAATCTGTTTATCATTAAGTTTTATCAAAAGTTTTGGCATTATGAAACCTTGTGAAATGATGTCTTGAACGCCCATTATTGAAAACATAAGTCCGATCAGTGCAGGCTTCCAACTGAAAGTATCCATTGTAAATTGTGAAAAAACTGCCTGTAAAGATCCGTTGGGTATCCAAAGTAAGAACGCTGAGACAAGTATCCTTTTTAAGCTTTTCATGGAAAGTATGTTTATAAGCTGTGTAAATGGATTCAGTCTTACAAAGGTAATTTTTTTCAGTCTATTATTGTTGTCAAGGCTCTCAGGCATAAAAAAGAATCCATAAACAACATTCAATAAAGTTATTATTGCTCCAAAATACATGGGTACAGAATAACCAAACTTGGCAAGTAATCCGCC
>JARBTU010000191.1 GCA_029240015.1 Oscillospiraceae bacterium
CGGCTCATTCATTTTTTCACGCAGTCTTGCTACATGAGCCATGACCGTATTGTTGTTATCCAGATATTTTTCGCTCCACACTGCTTCAAACAATTCTTCCGAAGAAATTACTTTCCCCTTGTTATTGCACAAATACCAAAGAATTGAGAACTCAATGGGGGTTAATGAAAGCTGTTTCCCGTATAGCGTGCATTTGTGTGTATCCTTGTTTATAACTAATCCCGCAAAGTCATGCTCGTTGCTCGCTTCAACACAATCTGCTTGTCCGTCGTTATTGTTATATTTAGTATATCTTCTTAATTGTGTCTTCACGCGGGCGGTAAGTTCCAACGGGTTAAACGGTTTGGTGATATAGTCGTCTGCTCCCAAAGTTAATCCCATGATTTTATCCATATCTTCCACTTTGGCTGTTAACATGATAATAGGAAAGAAGTGTTTTTCACGAATCTTCTGACAGATTGAAAAGCCATCAATGTCGGGGAGCATCACATCCAAAACTGCTAGATTAAACTGTATTTTATCGATACAGTCCAAAGCTTCTTTGCCTGTATGAAACTTATATACGTTATAGTTTTCATTTTTCAAACAAACTTCAACCAAGTCAGCAATAGGCTGTTCATCGTCCACGACTAAGATATTTACTTCCATTATAAGCACCTTCAACTTCAAAAGAAATAATTGTTGCTTAATATTATACCAGACAAATGGGAATAAGTCGACTGAAACTATATTTGACATTTGGGCAGGGGTTCATTACTTATTCTTTTAAGAAATTACTTGTCCAAAAAATCTTGCATCATAGAAATTATACATATATCTTTAATAATTTTGTGATATAATACAAAACAATTGTATTATTTCGTGTGATGCTGCTCTTGTATTTGAGGATATCTGATTTTAGCGGGGATGATGAACCAATATAAAAAGGATTATTAATGGCTAAAAGTTTAGTTAATGGAGGGAATGGATTGTCTGAAAATATTTCACTTAGCAAGCTGGAAGAGAATCTGACGTTTTTTAGAAAAATGTATGATGCTGTTAGACTTGTAGACCCGATTAACAAAAGAGTTATGGAATACAATGGGGATAAAAAAAGAGAAACCGACAGTATCTGTTATGATTATTGGAGTAAAGGGAAGATATGTGACAATTGCATATCTGTTCGGGCTCACTTAACCAATAAATGTTATCTAAAATTGGAACAGTCAGGGGATGTAATTATGATGGTGACCGCAATGCCTGTTGAAAATACCGACAGACCCATTATTATAGAATTATTAAAAAATGCTACTGAAAGTATGATGTTCGGAACAGGGGAATATTCAGGCGGACATCTTATGAAAAATGTAATAACAGAGATCAGCGATAAAATCATAAAAGATGAGCTGACAGGATTATACAACCGAAGATATATCGACGAGAGATTGCCGGCGGACATTGTGAGATCGGCGATGGAAGAAGTTCCGATATCGGTAATCTTTATGGATGTGGATAATCTAAAAGAAATTAATGATGTCTATGGTCATATTTATGGAGATAAAACGATTGTTGAAGTTACGAACATAATTCCCAATTATATAAACAACGATTCGGACTGGGCGGCTCGATATGGTGGGGACGAATTTGTCATATGTTTGAATAACACGACCAATAAACAAGCCTATAAAATCGCAGAAGGAATTCGACGTAATATTGCAGAGATGGAGATTCAATTTGACAATAAGACAATTCGTACTACTGCTTCATTGGGAATTTATACAACAAACGAAGAATCACTGACTGCGGAGGAGATTCTTACGCTGGCCGATTATAAGATGTATGAGGCCAAGCAGAGCGGGAAAAATGCCTCTGTTGGTATCAATATTGATATACCGAAATAGGCCTTTGTTTTATGGAACTCAAAGCAGCATCTGTCCGAGAGCGTCCCATATAAAGAGCACTTACCGTATAGTAAGTGCTCTTTGTGTGAGGTGATATATACTGTCATTTTAAATCTTTGTTTAGCATTTTGGAACAATAATTCTGCTTATATTAGCATCTTACAGAGGATTTCTTACCTCATATCATATAAAATATACCTTTGGGCAAAAACGCCTTTCAATATTAGGGAAAGATGATATAATAATCTGCAGAGACAAGGCAGTGAATGGAAAATTAAAAAACTGGGTATTATGGACTTGTTTATGAATGCCTGTCCGGAAAACGTGGAATTACATACACTTAAGGAGTTGAATTTATTGAGAAACATCATTGAAGTTCGGGATTTTGTTAAAAGATATGGGAAGTTTACAGCGGTAGACAATGTGTCGTTTGAGGTAGAAGAGGGGAGTGTCTTTGCTTTTTTAGGTCCTAATGGGGCAGGAAAGAGTACAACCATTAACACTCTCTGCACAATATTCGACAAAACCTCAGGCACTTTACTTATTGACGGAAAGGACGTTACAAACGAAAAGGATTCCGTCAGAAATGTTATAGGGGTAGTATTTCAGGAAGCAACGCTTGACAACAAAATGACTGTTATGGAAAATTTAATTATGCACTGTAAGTTCTATAACGTTCCCAAAAACGAGATAGAGGAACGCATTCACTTTGCTTTAAATATTGTGGACTTACGGGAATGGAGAACAGCAATGGTAAGCAGCCTTTCCGGTGGGATGAAACGACGTGTCGAAATAGCCAGGTCGCTGCTGCATTATCCAAAAGTATTATTTTTAGATGAACCAACGACGGGGCTTGATCCGCAAACAAGAGCACACATCTGGGACTACATCGTTAAATTGCAAAAAGAAAAAAACATTACCATTTTCCTAACGACGCACTATATGGATGAGGCAGAGATTTGCAGCAATGTCGCCATTATGGATGCGGGTAAAATCGTTGCAATGGGCACACCGTATCGTTTGAAACAGCAATACACAAAGGATAAAGCATACATTACAACCGATAACGAGCAAGATTTGGAAGCATTGCTTAACAAAGCAGGTTTTATTTATAAGAAAAAAACCGGTTACTACTCTATAGAAGTCACTGATTTGCAGAAATTGTTAGATATAATAGGTGAGCACAAAATAGAGATTAAAGATTTGGAAATTAAAAAAGGGACATTAAATGACGTGTTTCTCGAAATTACCGGAAAAGATATAAGGGAGTAAGATTTATGCATATTATAACAGCTTTATGGTTTAGAAACTTAAAAATATTTGCCCGAAATCGTGTTCAGCTTGTTTTCACTATCATTATGCCTTTTTTCTTTTTATATGTGTTCAGCGCAGTATTTAAAAATGACAACATCCCTAATCCGGTAAATTATATGCTTGCAGGAATTGTAATAACAACTGTATTTCAAACTGCATTAAGCATTGCTACCAGCACGATTGAAGATATCGTATCAGGGTTTATGAAAGAAGTTTTAGTGAGCCCTGTTAAAAGAGTTCAAATAGCGGCAGGACAGCTTCTGTCAGCCGCAACCATTGCGACATTACAAGGTATTATTATTTTGTTTATCGGATATTTTATCGGGCTTAAGTTTACATCTTTTATAACGCCATTTGCGGTAATCGGAGTAATGATTGCTGTTGGGCTGGTGTTTTCTGGGTTAGGACTATTTTTAGCTGCTCTGGTAAAGAATTCACAAACATTCCAGATTGTGATTATGGCAATTACAATGCCGTTGACATTCCTTTGTGGTGCATATATCCCACTATCAATGCTGCCAAAAGTATTGCAATACTTTGCGTATTTCAACCCAATGACATATACTACAGCGTTTTTTAGAACAATTATACTTGAAAAGACTTCATTAACAACCAATCAGTTGATTGCAGAGCAACTTGCGTTCAAAATAGGGGATTTTGTAATTACGCCTCCTATTAGTATGGCAATTGTAGTTGTTTTCGGGTTCATATTTTTAATGTTAGCGACTTTTGTTTTCTCTAAAGTGGATTTTTCAAAAATAAACCGCTCAAAAAGTAAAGAGGCTGATATATTTTAATATGAGTGGGAAGAAGTAGCATTATATACAAAGATAGAAAAGCTTACAATGACTTTACAATAGTCATTGT
>JARBTU010000192.1 GCA_029240015.1 Oscillospiraceae bacterium
CCTGTTCCGTATGCGGAATTTGTTACAACCACAACACACAAAACTTTGCGTGGTCCTCGCGGTGGAATGATTTTGTGCAGAGAGGAATTTGCAAAACAAATCGACAAAGCAATCTTCCCGGGAACACAAGGGGGCCCTTTGATGCATACGATTGCATCGAAAGCGGTTTGCTTTGGGGAAGCGTTGAGACCTGAATTCAAACAATATCAGCAGACTATTATGGATAATGCAAAAGCACTTGCTAAAGGGCTTTTAGACCGTGGTTTCGATTTAGTTTCGGGCGGAACAGACAACCATTTGATGCTTGTTGATTTAAGAAAGTTCAACCTAACAGGCAAAGAACTTGAAAAAAGATTGGATGAAGTGTTCATCACAGTCAATAAGAATACCATTCCAAACGATCCGCAAAGCCCATTCGTGACAAGCGGAGTTCGTATTGGAACACCGGCGGTTACATCCAGAGGGTTGATGCCTGAAGATATGGAAAAGATTGCGGAATTCATCTATCTCACAGCGACTGACTTTGAAGCCAATGCAGACAAAGTAAGAAAAGGCGTTGTAGAGCTTTGTGACAAGTATCCTTTATACGAAGAATAAGAAAACCTGTTTCGTGCCCCTATACTCGGGGCACGAATTTTATATGAAAAGAGTTGATAAAAGTGTCATCACCGTTAGCAAACAGAATAAGACCCGAAAGTCTCGAGGATGTCGTGGGACAAAATCACCTTTTGGAAAAAGATAAGCCGCTAAGGCGTGTCATTGAGAGCGGACAGATTCCCAATATGATTTTTTACGGTCCGTCTGGGGTAGGGAAAACGACGGTGGCACGAATTATCGCGAGCCAAACCAACAAACGATTGCATAAATTGAACGGAACGAGCGCGTCCACGTCAGACATTAAAGCCATTGTGGGCGAAATTGATACACTTGCGGGTTACAGCGGGATATTGCTTTATCTTGATGAGATTCAGTACCTTAACAAGAAGCAACAGCAATCGTTGCTGGAACATATCGAAAACGGAGACATCACATTGATTGCATCCACAACGGAAAACCCGTATTTTTACATTTATAACGCAATATTAAGCCGGAGCACAGTGTTTGAATTTAAGCCCGTCGAGTCATCCGAGGTCAAAAAAGCGATTTGCCGCGCCTTTTCGCTGATGTCAAAAGAATTAAAATGCGATGTGGAGATAGAGGACGGCGTAATCGACCACATTGCAAAAACATGCGGCGGAGATGTTAGAAAAGCGCTTAATACGGTTGAACTGTGTGCACTATCAGCTCCTTTAGCAGATGAACACCGTGTGGTTTTACTTGACCTTGCAAAAGAGCTTTCCCAAAAAAGCAGTATGAGATATGACCGTGACGGGGATGAGCATTATGATATCTTGTCTGCGCTTCAAAAATCTATTCGAGGTTCGGACGAGAACGCTGCGGTTCATTACCTTGCAAGACTTTTGGAAGCAGGAGACTTGATTTCGGCTTGCAGACGGCTTCTCGTCATAGCTTCGGAAGATATCGGACTTGCCTATCCGCAGGCGATTGCCATCGTGAAAGCCTGTGTAGACAGCGCTGTGCAGCTCGGACTCCCTGAGGCGAGAATTCCGCTTGCGCAAGCGGTAATTCTTCTTGCTACAGCGCCAAAATCCAACAGCGCAATTTGTGCCATTGATGCGGCGACACAGGATATAAGGAGCGGAAATATTGGAGATATCCCAAGCTATCTAAAAGATTCTCATTACAGCGGAGCACCAAAGATGGGGAAAGGCCAAGGTTATCTTTATCCGCATAATTATGAGAACCATTATGTCAAACAGCAATATCTTCCGGATGAAATAAAGGATAAAATCTATTATGACTTTGCTTTCAATAAAACGGAACAGGTCGCAAAGTCATATTGGGATAAGATTAAAAAATAAAACAACCGTTCTTTTGGAATGAACTTCAAAAGAACGGTTGTTTTTTAGGCAAAAAAAATGCCATCAAAAAGTTGATGACACAAAGATAAAGAGAAAGTGAAAGGGTAATGAAGGGAGTTGCAACTACATGGTACCATATATTGACATAATTGTAAAGAGGGTTTTTGAAAAAATATTGAATTTTTAAGGCATATATGATTTAATATAGATTGGATATTAATATTTATAAGGAGAAAATGATGTTATTAATCAATGCCAATATAACCACCATGGAAGAAAAAGACTTTGAGAACGGATATGTACTTGTTAAAGACGGCAAGTTTGAAAAGATCGGAGATATGAGCGAACTTCCTAAAAAGCACGGAGATGACCAAGTAATTGATCTTGGAGGGAAAAGAGTCTTTCCGGGATTTATTGACGCGCACAGTCATCTGGGTGTTTGGGAGGACGGACTTGGCGCGGAGGGTGATGATGGAAACGAAGACACAGACCCTGTCAGTCCACAGCTTCGGGCAATTGACGCGGTGAATCCGGTTGATTTTTGTTTTAAAGAGGCAGTTGATGCGGGAATTACCACGGTCTTAACAGGACCTGGAAGTGCGAACCCCATCGCAGGAGACTGGATTGCGATGAAAACTGTGGGCAGAAGAATCGACGACATGGTTTTGGGGAAATCTGTGGGGATGAAGTTTGCATTGGGTGAAAACCCAAAGATGTCCTATCATTCCAAAAGTCAGACACCCGTAACAAGAATGGCGACGGCAGCGCTGATAAGAGAACAGCTTAAAAAAGCGAAAAGATATATTTCGGATAAGGAACAAGCCGAACAGGACGAGGATTACGACGAACCTGAGTATGACATGAAATGTGAAGCACTGATTCCTGTTTTAAAGCGGGAGATGAAAGCTTTTTTCCATGCTCACAGAACGGATGATATCTTTACGGCCATTCGGATTTCGAAAGAGTTTGATTTGGACTGTGTCATCGTTCACGGAACGGAAGGATATTTGATTGCGGATATTTTGAAAAAGGAAAATGTCCCTGTAATCGCGGGACCGATTATTTGTGACCGTTCCAAGCCGGAGCTGAAAGGACTTACACCAAAAAACGCAGGGGTTTTAAATCAAAAAGGTGTGTTAACAGCAATATGTACTGACCATCCTGTAATTCCGATTCAGTATCTTGGGTTAAGCGCGGGGATTGCTGTGGGAGCAGGAATGGATTTTTACGAAGCACTTAGAGCGATTACCATCAATGCGGCAAGGATATGCGGAATTGAAGATAAAGTCGGTTCCATAAAGTCAGGCAAGTGTGCCGACTTGGTTGTGTTTGATTCAGACCCGTTTTCTTCCTATGCGAAGCCGGAAATGGTTGTGGTGGACGGAAATATGGTTGAGAGATTGTGATGTTGTCCGCTTGGAGGAAACTATGAGAGAAATAAATGTAGAACAAATTACACAGGCAGTCAAGGCGCTTTGCATCAAAGCCAACAAAGTCTTGCCTTGCAGCTTGACCAAGCTGATTGAATCAAGCGAAAAGAACGAAGAATCCCCTATTGGACAGGAGATTTTCCATGACTTGTGTGAGAATTTGAATGCGGCCAAGGAACTGGATGTTCCAATTTGTCAGGACACCGGAATGGCGGTTGTGTTTATTGAAATTGGTCAAGAGGTTATGCTGGCGGGCGGAAGCCTGGAAAAAGCAATCAACGACGGGGTCAGTCAGGGATATACACAAGGGCTTCTTCGCTGTTCGATTGTGGAGGATCCGCTTAACAGAGTGAATACAGGAGATAATACGCCTGCGGTGATTCATACCAAAATTGTTGATGGAGATAAGATTAGTCTTACAGTTGCACCAAAAGGCTTCGGAAGTGAGAATATGAGCGCGATGAAAATGTTCACGCCATCGGCAACTTCAGAAGATATTATAGATTTTGTTGTACAATGTGTAGATGATGCCGGGAGCAACCCCTGCCCTCCGATTGTGGTTGGTGTAGGAATAGGCGGAGATTTTGAGCTGTGTGCATATCTTTCCAAAAAAGCGCTTTGTCGGGATGTCTTGTCAACAAACGAAAATAAATTTTATG
>JARBTU010000193.1 GCA_029240015.1 Oscillospiraceae bacterium
GACATTCAACAAATGGCAGATACTGTTTTTGGAATAAACAAATTATCTGTTAACACCCAAGGGGACAAAATACTCATGAATGCAAGTGGTTCGACCATATACCTCAATCAAGGCGTGTCAGGTAGTGATGCATTTGCGGGTACAGGCTTTACTTTAACAAATAAGACAAATCGCTTAGATGCAAACGCAACGCTTGAACAAAGCGCATTTGTCACTTCGTTAACAGGCAATAACTTCGTTTTCAACATTAACGGAGAAAGATTTGAATTTGCGAAAGATACGACGATTGCTACAATTATGAATACAATCAATAATAGCAATGCGGGCGTCAATATAAATTATTCCAGCATTACCGACAAATTTACGATGACATCTAAAAGCACCGGTGCTTCGAGTGGAATTGCCATCTCGGATGAAACAGGGAACTTTCTATCTTCCATCATGGGAACGCTTGATAGCAGTAATTATACAAAGGGAACAGATGCAAGTGTTTATATCGATGGAGAAAAAGTTACCCGTTCTTCCAATACTTTTATGATAGATGGGATTACTTATGCTTTAAAGGAAAATAGCAGCGATACTTTTAAGATGAATATTACAGCAGATACGAATGCTGCATTTAACAACATCAAAATTTTTATCAGCGATTACAATGATATTATTGATATGATAAATAGTAAAATAAGCGAAGAACGTTATAAAGATTTTTTGCCATTGACAGATGAACAAAAATCTTCATTAAGCGAAACGGAAGCCACGAAATGGCAGGATAAGGCGAAAAGCGGCTTGCTTAAAAACGACAGCTATCTTCAACAGATTGCTTCATCACTAAGAGAGGCGATGTATTCTACAGTAGCTGATCTTAACGACAATTCTAAAACAATAGGTTTAACCATGTCAGGCATAGGGATTTCAACAAGTGATTTCACAAGTAAAGGAAAGCTTACTGTTGATGAACAAAAACTAAAAGATGCCTTAGCGAACAATCTTGATGGGGTGATGAAGCTTTTCACCCAAAGGTCTGACAAATTTTATAGTCCTGATAATACTGACGCAATTAGACAGGAAAGAACCAAAGAGTCCGGAATATTGTATAAAATCTCTGATATTTTGGATGACAGTGCAAGAACGACTCTTGGCGGAGGTACTTTATTAAAAATTGCCGGGTATAAGGGAACTTCGACTGATACGGAAAACATTATTTCTAAGTCGATTGACAGCTATAGCAAAAAGCTTGACAGCCTTTTGGAATCTTTAACAAAAGAAGAAAACAGATATTTCACCCAATTTGCGGCAATGGAAAAATACATTTCACAGATGAACCAGCAAAGTGCATGGTTGAGTCAAAATCTTGGCAGCTAGTTAAAATGTTTGTAAAAGCATATTTGCTATATTAAAACACACTCGGAGATGGTATAATGAACAACACTAAGGCGTATCTGAATTATGTTGAACAGTCCGGTATGACAGCTACGCCGGGAGAGCTTTTATTAATGCTCTGGAACGCTGAAATTAAAAATATTAAAATTGCTGTTTTGAACATTAAGTCGGGCAACTTGTCTGAAGCGCACGAGAAATTAATCAGAGCTCAGGATATTGTGGATGAACTTATTTTAAGCTTAGATGACAGATATGAAATTTCTAAAAATCTGACCAACTTATATACGTTTATTAAAAACGAATTGGTGTTGGCAAACTTAAAAAAAGACTCCGAAAGGTTGGAAGCGATTTTACCTCTTGTAACGGAAATGAGAGACACATGGGAACAGGCAAATAAAATTTCCAGAATGAAATGAATATTAATAAATATGCAATGCACACATGCATTGCATATTTATTAATAATGTGTTCGACACAAATCGAGTTATTTTTTATTAGGCATTGTTGCAAGAAGTTAAATAAAAGAGATAAAATGAAATAAAAAGCTTTCTTGGATGAATGTATATCATCAAGAATATTTAATAGGGAGGATTTTACATGTCCGACAACAGACAACCGGATTCATTAATGGAAATGTTTATCTTTGAAGCAAATCAGCTTACGGAGCAACTCGAAAATATATTGCTGGAAAGCGAAGAAAAGAAATTAATTTCGCCTGAAAATATCAATGAAATATTTCGGATTATGCATACGATAAAAGGCTCTGCTGCGATGATGTCTTTCAACAATATTTCAACGGTTTCTCATAAGCTGGAGGATCTTTTCTTTTATATAAGGGATGAAAAGCCGGAATTTGAAGTAAGTACAGTTTGTGACCTCGTTTTTAAAGTGCTTGATTATATCAGATATCATATTGAGAATCTTGAAAATGGAGAGCAGGTAAGCGACGACCAGGAAAATGAAGAGCTGGTTAAAATGATTAAAGATTATCTTGCTCAAATTAAACCGGGGCAGGGCGGAAAAGTCGACATTGTAAAGCCTGATCAAAGTGTGAAACAGCCTACTTCTATAAACATTCAAGCAGGTGAAAAACAGGATAAGAACCAAGGTGCTTATAAATATAAGGTAACCGTATTCTTTGAAGACTATTGCAATATGATTATTGCCAGAGCGTTCATGGTAGTGAATAATCTATCAAAATCCTGTACCAATCTGACCTATTTTCCCGAAGAGTTGAACAGTGATGATAAGACCATAAGCTATATTATGGACAACGGGTTCGAACTCAATATTTATTCTGATCTTACCTATTATGACATCAAGGATTTGGTAGAGGATATAACAGATGTTAAAACAGCGGTAGTTCAGCCGGTTGCTATTGAGAGGATAATGGAAGATACCTCTGCGGCTTCTGTTCCAAACACTTCTAAACAAGAAGATCAGTCCAAATCACCTGTTTCACCCGAGCCGAACAAAGCAGAGAGAGAAGATTCCAGACAGACAGCTGTAAAGCAAAATATTATTAGCGTCAACATCAACAAATTAGATAAATTGATGGATATAGTTGGTGAAATTGTTATCTCTGAATCCATGGTAACTAAGAATCCGGACATCAAAGGATTAGAGCTGGAAAATTTCTCGAAAGCGGCAAGACATCTCAGAAAACTTACTGATGAACTGCAGGACATGGTATTGTCCGTCCGTATGATTCCTATTGAGATGAGTTTCAGCAAAATGCACCGTATCGTTCGGGACATGAGCAAAAAACTCAATAAAGAAGTTACGTTGGAGATTATCGGAGAAAGTACGGAAGTCGATAAGAATGTCATAGACAATCTTTCCGATCCATTGATGCACCTTATTAGGAACTGTATGGACCATGGACTGGAAACGAAAGAAGAAAGAATCCAGAACAATAAAAATCCAATCGGGAAAATTACCTTGGAAGCCAAGAATACCGGGGGAAATGTCATTATAACAGTGTCTGATGATGGTCGCGGACTTGACAGGCAAAGGATTTTGAACAAAGCAAGAAAAACTGGTTTGCTCACCAAAAATGACAGCGAAGTTACGGATAAAGAAGCGTACAACTTTATCCTTCTTCCCGGATTTTCTACGAAGGAGAAGGTAACGGAATTTTCCGGTCGTGGGGTGGGAATGGATGTTGTTAAGCAAAACATAGAAAATGTAAGAGGAAGTATTTCGGTTGATAGCGAGCCGGGACAGGGAACAGTTATTTCAATCAAAATCCCGTTAACACTTGCCATTATCGATGGAATGACCATCAAAACAGGAAATAACGTGTATGTAATCCCGACCCAGTCCATTATCCAATCGTTTAGTCCTACTAAGGACAGCGTGTTTTCTGACATTGAAGGCAACGATATGATTTTAGTTCGCGGAAACTGTTATCCGGTTTTGCGGTTACACAAGCTGTTTAATATTGAGACAGACGTGACCCAATATGAGAATGGTATCATTATCATGACAGAATATAATGATAAAGTTGTTTGCTTATTTGCAGATGCTTTGCTCGGTCAGCAGCCTGTTGTGGTGAAATCGCTTCCGAAATATTTAACCAAATTCGGGCTCAAACAGGTTGGAGTAGGCGGATGTACCATTT
>JARBTU010000194.1 GCA_029240015.1 Oscillospiraceae bacterium
TGTCGCAGGAAAGGCGAAGCTGCTGAATAAAACTTTCCGGAATAGCCACCCTTCCACCTCCTCGCAAGTACACGAACCATTAATAAATTCCCCATGATTTTGGAATAAACAATTCTTTATAAACCGATATGGCATATACATCGCTCATACCGGCAATGTAGTCACAAACCGCCCGCTCTACAGTCGTTTGCTTTGCAATCTCTTTATAAAAATCAGGAAGCTTATCCGCACTGTTTAAAAAATAAAAAAACATATTTTTTACGATATCCTGTGCTTTCCCTTCTTCTCCCTTGGCAACAGGATTGGTATATAAGCTTTGGAACAAAAAATTTCTCAGCTCAAAATGTGCTTCGCTCGTCTTTTCATCCATCACAATATCATCCACACTGTTTTGTATTACAGAATGAATAATGGATGTAATCCTTTGCGTTTTGGTCTGTCCCAAAACATAAAGACTGTTGTACGGCAGGTCTGTTTGCTTGAGCACCCCCGCCCGAATAGCATCTTCAATATCGTGGTTGATATAAGCGACTTTGTCCGAAAGCTTGACCACCCTGCCTTCAAGTGTTTCCGCCTGACCGTTGGTGTGGCACCGGATCCCGTCCTTTACTTCGTATGTAAGATTCAGCCCTTTTCCGTCTTTTTCAAGCTCGTCCACAACCCGAACGCTCTGGATACTATGTGTAAACCCAAAAGAGCAAACCTCATTTAACGCTTTTTCCCCTGCATGCCCAAACGGTGTGTGACCCAAATCATGTCCCAAAGCAATCGCCTCAGTCAAATCTTCGTTAAGACGAAGCGCCCGCGCAATCGTTCTTGCGATTTGGGAAACCTCCAACGTATGGGTAAGTCTTGTCCTATAGTGGTCACCCTGCGGTGCCAAAAAAACCTGTGTTTTATGTTTTAACCGCCGAAACGCATTGCAATGGATAATTCGGTCACGGTCACGCTGAAAGTCGACCCGGATGTCACAAGGGGCTTCCGGTCGCGCTCTCCCTTTTGTTCTGATGGAAAGCGTTGCATACTCACTAAGCGTTGAAGCCTCGATCATTTCGGTTTTTTCCCTGATGTTCAATTCGCTTTCCCCCAAAAAGATACTTTCAATAATAGGTATACCGAAAAAAAGAGGGTTTTCCTCTTTTTTTCGACAAGTTTGGATTAAGCAACAAAAAACACCCGTTTTATCAGGTGCCCAGTTGTGGATTATTCCCATCAAAAGCCTTATTCCATATCGGAATATCGCTCTTCTATTTCATACGGGGCAACCTGTCCGTTGGTAATTTCGGTTACCTCTTTTAAAAAGCTTTCGACACGAGTGGACTTAATTAAGAGCTGAAGTATCACCTCCGCACCAAAGTCTGAACTCAATGTTTTGATATAATACTTAGGCAGAATATAACTGATCTTCCCGTGGAAGCTGTAATCCATTTCGCAGGTCAAAACTTTGCAAACGGTCATGTTTAAAATCTGAGCGGAATCGACCGCGATTTTTACGCTATGAGAATAGGCACGTACCAATCCGCCTGCACCCAGCATAGTGCCGCCAAAATATCTTGTGACCACTACACAGACATCGGTCAACTCTTCTTTTTGGAGGACATCCAAAGCAGGAATCCCCGCGGTTCCCTGCGGTTCTCCGTCGTCGGAATATCTTTTGATCTGGCCGTCTCTTAATATATAAGCATACACATTATGCGTAGCATCCCAGTGCTTTTGCTTGATTTCGTTTATAAAACCAATCGCTTCCTGTTCGGTTGTAACAGAGCAAATGTATCCGATGAATTTCGACTTTTTTTCAACAAAGCTGTCACAGCTTCGTTCTTTTATCGTTTTGTAATCCATTGTTCATCACCCTCTTAAAACAGCTGCGAAAAAATTAAGACGGTGCAAAACACACCGTCAAAATTGCAGTTATTTGTCAAGTCCAAAACGTTTCTTAAATCTATCAACACGTCCGCCTGTATCAACAAGCTTTTGTCTTCCAGTAAAGAAAGGATGGCATTTTGAGCAAATTTCAACCTTAATGTCGCCCTTTGTGGAACGAGTTTCAATCACTTCACCACAAGCACATTTAATGGTTGTTGGTTCATACTTTGGATGTATTCCTTGTTTCATCAATAGTCACCTCTTTCTCAAAAACAATCTCTCGAACTATAATATTATCACAAGTATTTTAAAAATGCAAGGCTTTTTATACACAAAATTTGGCGTTTCCTTAAAATCCGAGCTTTTGAGTAAAATCGCTTGAAAGTTTTTGCTCCAGCACCTTTGCTTCTTCCTCTGTTTTCGCTTGTGTGGTGTAATACGCTTTGATTTTCGGCTCGGTTCCCGACGGGCGGATGACAACGTTTGCGTTTTGTTCCAATACAAATGCCAGAACATCCGACTTCGGCAGATTGATAGGCGTTTCTTTGCCTGTCAGTAAATCCTTCTTCCCGCTCTTTTCATAATCGGCGATGCTTGTAACTTGAAGCCCGCCAATCTCTTTCGGCGGATTTTGACGCAAGTCATTCATAATGCCCGCCATCTGCTGCATGCCCTGTTCACCTTCGCAAACGAAGTTGCCTTGCGTGTGTACATAAACGCCGTATTTTTGATAGATATTTTTAAGTGCACCCAAAATGGATGTTCCCTGTTGTTTATAAAAAGCTGCCATTTCACAAATCAGCATGCTGGCGACAACCGCATCTTTATCGCGGACATAGCTTCCTGCAAGATAGCCATAGCTTTCTTCAAACCCGAAGACATATCTGTCCTGCTCGCCTTTTTTCTCAAGCAAGCCAATCTGCTCCCCGATGAACTTGAATCCTGTCAAAACGTTGATAACTTCCACGCCGTAATACTCGGCAATTTTATCAATAAGCGTAGAGGTCACAATGGTTTTAACCGTAATCGGATTTTTCGGCATAGTCCCTTTTTCTGTTCTTTGAGAACAAATATATTCAAGCAAAAGCATCCCTACTTCGTTGCCCGAAATGAGGACATATTCGCCGTTTTGATCCAAAACCGCAATCCCTACTCGGTCACAGTCAGGGTCGGTCGCAATCAATAAATCGGCATTATTTTTCTTGGATTCTTCCAAGCCAAGTGCCAATGTTTCTTTGATTTCGGGATTCGGATATGGGCAGGTCAGGAAGTTGCCGTCGGGATTTTCCTGCTCTTTTACCACCGTAACATTTTTAATTCCCACACGGTCAAACATTTTTCTGACAGGCTTGTTCCCCGAACCGTTAAGTGGTGTGTATACAACTTTTAGATTTGATTTTTCAAATGCATCGGGATTCTGTGATTGTGCCACTACGTTATCTAAAAATCTCTCCAGCATGTTGTCGTCGATAAGACTTATCAGACCTTGTTCCACCGCGGAATCGAAATCAGCAAGCTTGGCGCCTTTAAAAGTATCAACTTTTGAGACTTTTTCCAATACCGCGTTGGCGGCATCCAAAGTCATCTGGCATCCATCCTCGCCATAAGCTTTATATCCGTTGTATTTCGCCGGATTGTGGCTTGCTGTCACCATAACACCTGCTTGGCAATGAAGATCCCTGACTGCAAAAGACAAGCAAGGGGTCGGCATCAGTTCTTTATAAAGGTAGACTTTGATTCCGTTGCCTGCAAAAACTCTTGCCGTTTCACGCGCAAAGAGATCTGATTTAATACGGCTGTCAAAGCTGATGGCAACACTCGCACTGTCGTATATTTCGTTGATATAGTCCGCCATGCCTTGGGTTGCTTTTCTTACAGTATAAATGTTCATTCGGTTTGTGCCCGCTCCGATGACACCGCGCAAACCGCCCGTTCCAAATTCCAGTTCCTTATAAAACCGGTCTTTTATTTCGTCTATGTCACCATTAATAGCGGCAAGTTCCTGTGCAAGGCTATCATCTTCGAGTGGCTGGGATGTCCAGCTTTTATACAAATCCAGTTCCGTCACTTTTCGCTTCCTCCGTTAACAATCATCTTAATATCAGTTATGTGTTTATACTTGCTCTCAATAT
>JARBTU010000195.1 GCA_029240015.1 Oscillospiraceae bacterium
AGCATTTATTGCTCAGGAGTTTTGTTTTATATAGAAATATTTTTAAAAAATTTGGCAGTTGTTATTGCAGGAAACAACCCCTCTTGCGGCGTCTAATGTCACAACAGCGCCGGATTTTAAAATCTCGGTTGCATTTTGTGCCCCAACGATTACAGGGATGTCTAGGCTTAGTCCGACGATAGCACCGTGCGAATTCTGCCCGCCGTCTTCCAGTATCATTCCCGAAGATTTTTTGATGAGCGGAAGCAAGTCGTTGCTGGATTGAGGTAGAACAAGGATATCTCCGTCTTTAAAAGTAGCAAATGCTTGCTCATTACTTTTGCATACACAAAGGCTTGAACAGGACGAATTTTTGGTTATCCCTGTACCCGAAAGCAAAACGTGACCCGCAACATGGACCTTCATCAGGTTGGTCGTTCCGGAGATTCCGAGTGGAACACCGGCAGTAATTACAACAAGCTCTCCGTCATTAATGTGTCCTGCTTTTACCGAAGAGTCTACAGCGTGCTCAAACAGGTCGTCGGTTTTATTTTCTTCATCGATCAAAAGGGGAATGACCCCCCATGAAAGGTTTAGCTGCCTGCAAATATGAGGATAGGTACTGCAGCCGATAATTGGGCATTCCGGACGATATTTCGAAATCATTCTTGCGGTTCCACCCGATTTGGTAACCGTAACAATTGCGGCCGCTCTTAAATCATGTGCAGTAGTACAGGTTGCATGGGAGATGGCGTTTGTTACGTCTGTATTTGCAGGGATCACACGCTCTTTGAAGCGCTTTTCAAAATCGATATCTGCTTCTGCTCTTGCGGCGATTCTCGCCATTGTCCGAAGAGATTCGATAGGATACAGGCCTGCCGCTGTTTCGCCCGAAAGCATGATAGCGCTTGTCCCGTCATAAATGGCATTCGCGACGTCGGTTGCTTCTGCTCGGGTAGGCCTTGGATTTTTCATCATGGAATCAAGCATTTGGGTCGCAGTGATTACTTGCTTCCCTGCGTTATATACCTTTTTGATAATCATTTTCTGGATGACGGGAACATCCTCTAAAGGAATCTCCACGCCCATGTCACCGCGAGCAACCATGATACCGTCTGATACACGGATGATATCATCGATGTTGGCTACACCCTGCATGTTTTCTATTTTAGCAATGATATTCATTGTGTGACAGTCATGCTCGTCAAATAATTTTCTGATTTCCAAAATGTCATCGGCAGTTCTTGTAAAAGATGCCGCAATAAAGTCAAATCCGTTTTCAATGCCGAAGATGATGTCTTCTCGGTCTTTTTTGCTGATAAACGGCATAGAGAGATCGGTATTTGGAACATTGACACCTTTATTGTTGGAGATCATTCCGCTGTTTTTAACACGGCAGTAAATTTCGGATTCGATTATATTTTCCACTGTCAGTTCAATCAGTCCGTCGTCAATTAAAATAGTACTTCCCGGAGTCACGTCTTTAGGCAGATCTTTAAAGCTAACGGAAACGCTGTTTTCGTCGCCTACAATATTTTTGGTTGTCAATACGAAAATCTGATCTTTTTTAAGTTCCACTTTCCCTTGTTTCACTTTTCCGATTCGGATTTCAGGGCCTTTCGTATCCAGCATGGTTGCGATTGGAAGATTAAATTCCTCTCGAAGTTTTACAACCAAATCCAACTTTTTTTTGTGTTCTTCGTGGGTAGAATGAGAAAAGTTAAAACGAGCAACATTCATACCAGAGAACATAAGTTCCTTTAAAATCGTTTCATCATCTGTGGAAGGACCCAGCGTGCAAATGATTTTTGTTTTTCTTCTGTGATCTAACATAAAACAATCCTCTTTCAATCATGCACAGTATAAAACCATATCTATTATTCGGCTGTGCAATTATCACTTTTATCTTTGTTTTTAAACATAAATAGAATCAAAAAAAATTCTTCCCCATTCTAATATATTCATAGTATAGCACACTTTATATATCCTGAAAACTCGAATATAAACGAATTATTGTTCACATTATCATTTTTTTTAAGTGAATATTCATAGAGTTTGGCATAAGTATTCTTGTTTTCTCAGCTATTTATGGTATATAATATCAGTATAATAAAGCTTTGAAGGAGTGCAATACATGAATGATACAATAAAAACGATTCTGAACAGAAGAAGTATTAGAAAGTTTAAACAAGAACAGATTCGTGATGAAGAATTGAATGCGATTTTAGAGGCGGGGATGTATGCACCGAGCGGAGGAAACTGTCAATACACAAATCTTACTGTGATTCAAAACAGAAGGATTCTTGATGAGCTAAAGGCTATTGTTCAAAACGAATTTAGCAAAATGGAGATTACGGACGGAATGTATAAAAGCATTGTTTCGGCAATCAAAGCGGCAAAAAAGGGCGGATATGACTATGATTACAATGCGCCGACGTTTATTATCGTGAGTAATAAACGGGAACATCGAAATGCAATGGCGGACTCCTGTGCCGCGATTGAGAATATTCTTTTGGCGGCAGCGTCAATAGGACTTGGCACTTGTTGGATTAATCAGCTGAGATGGCTTAGCGACAATGAGAATGTAATAAAATTTTTAGAAACCATAGGAATCGACTCAACTCAAAAAGTCTGTGGATGCATCTCGGTTGGGTATCCGGACCAGCCGAATCCTAAAGCGGCTCCCCGAAGAGAAGATATCGTGAGAATCATAAAATAAAGAACAGGCTCTTAATTGTTTTGAGAGCCTGTTCTTTTTATTTCGCTTATTCGAGTATCTTGAATCTGTTTTTATCAAAATCGATGCTGCCTTCTTCTTTCATTTCAGAAAGAGTGCGGGACAATGCACTTCGGTTAACCGAAAGGTAATTGGCCAGTTCGTCTCGATTGAAAGGGATGGTGAACTCAGCTTTTTGAGACTTCTGAGCCTGAAAGGAAAGGTAGGCGATCAGCTTTTCCTTTGTGGTACGGCATGATAAAATCTCATTTTTTTCGTTGAGAAAAATGTTTTTACTCGCCAGGATAAACAACATATTTTTAATAAGCTGGGAATGAAAATTGCAGGAAGAAGGGCAATTTTTAATAATTTTGTCAAATTTCACGAATAAGACCGTACAGCCTATGGGAGTCAAGATGGTTACAGGAACGTGACCTATTTGTGCGCAGGCAAAGGCCTCCCCGAATAAATCTCCTTCGCTGATATCTGTAATTAGATTAACAGCCCCGTTGATATCCTCCCTGACGATTTGTGCCAAACCTGAAACAACGATGCCAACAGAGGAAATCTGCTCTCCGGCAAGGAGGATGATTTCATCTTTTTGATAGGTTGACGTAGTCGGAGCAAGGCACTCAAGAACCGATGACAGCTCGTCTTCGTTCATATTTTCAAACAATGCACATTTTTTTAAAACAGGAATCAGCTTATTCAAAAAAATTCCTCCAGAAATATAATAAATGTTGCAAATGCAACCGAATTAATACTATCATTGTAATATAATGAAATCACAAAATCAATTATTTTAAAAAATTAATTAAAAATTTTTGGAGGGTTTTATAGATGCTAAGAAAAATTATTAAAATTAACGAAGAAAAATGTAACGGTTGTGGATTGTGTGCACAAGCTTGTCATGAAGGTGCAATCGGAATGGTAAATAATAAAGCAGTGTTGCTTCGGGATGATTACTGCGACGGATTGGGAGATTGCTTGCCGGTTTGTCCAACCAATGCAATCTCATTTGAGAATCGTGAAGCGGCTGAGTACGATAAAGAGGCGGTAGAACAAATTATGAAAAAAGCAGGAGTTCATTTTGGCGGTTGTCCCGGCTCCAATCAGAAAGTAATTATAAGGGAGCAAGCTCCTGTGAAAAAACAAGCTGAAAGCAATGGTGACAGGACATCAAAACTTCGCCAATGGCCGCTTCAAATTAAACTCGTCAATCCAGCGGCAGGGTTTCTTCAAGGCGCCGATCTTTTGATTGCGGCGGACTGCACAGCGTACGCATACGGTAATT
>JARBTU010000196.1 GCA_029240015.1 Oscillospiraceae bacterium
TCATACACGAACTGGGACATTTTCTTGTTGCAAAGGCAAGCGGAATCAAAATCCATGAGTTTGCCTTGGGCATGGGACCAACGATACTTAAAAAGCAAAAAGGTGAAACCAAATATGCGCTCAGACTTTTCCCGATTGGTGGGTTTGTGAGCATGGAAGGGGAAGACTCCGCTTCTGAGGACGAGGGTGCTTTTTGCAAAAAGCCTGTTCATAAGAAAATTGCCGTAGTGGTTGCGGGTGCGGCCATGAACATTATTCTTGGGTTTTTGATTATGATGACAATCGTATTGATGCAGCCTAAAATTGCATCCAAAACGATTGCGAAATTTGACACTGGTGCGGTCAGTTCACAAACAGGGCTGGCTGTTGGGGATCAAATCAGAGAAATAAATGGACTCTCGATTTTGTCTGGGAATGATTTGTCTTATGCATTTTATCGTGACAACGATGGGACTTATGATATCCAAGTCAAGCGTGACGGTAAAAAAGTCGACCTGAAAGATGTAAAGTTTGATTTAAGAAAGACAGATTCCGGTCAGGTAACACAGGTTCCTGTGATTGATTTTAAAGTGAACCCCGAAAAAAAGAATGTTTTTACAGTGCTGAAATATTCAGCATTAGAAACGGCTTCTACCGCAAGGCTGGTTTGGTTATCGCTAATGGATTTATTACGCGGTGTTGCTAAAGTCAGCGACCTTTCGGGCCCTGTGGGAGTGGGCTCCGCGATTGGTCAGGCAAGCAGGATGGGGATACAGTCTTTCCTTATGCTGGTAGGGTTTATTACCATTAATATCGGCGTTTTTAATCTTTTACCTCTGCCGGCTCTTGATGGCGGACGGTTGATTTTCCTCATTATAGAAGGAATCAGAAGAAAGCCGATTAAAGCAGAATATGAAGGCTATATTCATATGGCAGGATTTATTGCACTGATGTTATTGATGGTTTTTGTAACGTTTAAAGACGTGTTTAATATTTTTGCAAAATGACTTTGTTGGAGGAACCGTTATGCCAAACGGGCGAAATGTTAAAAAAGTAAAGCTGAAAGATCTGGAGTTCGGGTGCGGGAAGATTTATATTCAGTCGATGCTCAATGTGAGTGCGGATGATGTAGAGGGAAATATTGCTCAGGCAATAGCACTTGAAAAAGCCGGATGTGATATTGTCCGTGTTGCGGTCCCAAACAAAAATGCGGTCAGACTGGTTAAAGGAATTAAATCGAATATTAAAATCCCGTTGGTTGCAGATATCCATTTTGATTATAGATTAGCGCTCGAATGTGTGGAACAGGGCGTTGATAAAATCCGCATTAACCCCGGAAATATAGGGAGCGACGATAGAGTTAAAGAAGTTGCTCATGCTTGCAAAAACGCGGGCGTTCCTATTCGAATCGGGGTAAACTCCGGCTCATTGGAAAAGGAAATTTTAAAAAAGTATAAAAGTCCGACCCCACAGGCACTTGTTGAAAGCGCACTATATCATGTATCTTTGCTCAATCGATATGATTTTGATGACATTGTGATTTCCATCAAATCAAGCAACGTTAAAACAATGGTGGAAAGTTATCGATTGCTTGCACAGGAGTGTGATTATCCGCTGCATCTGGGGGTCACTGAAGCGGGAACCGAAAGAATGGGAATCATCAAGTCGGCGGTTGGAATCGGAAGCTTATTGCTGGATGATATCGGTGAAACAATTAGGGTTTCGCTCACCGCGGACCCTATCAAAGAAATTTATGCCGCTCAGGATATTTTAAAAAGCATCGGGAAGTTTGAAAACAGCGTTGAAATCATTTCCTGCCCGACCTGCGGAAGAACGAAAATTGATTTGATTGGATTGGCTCAAAAGGTTGAAAATGCACTTCGTGACTGCAAGAAGCCGATTAAAGTGGCTGTAATGGGTTGCATTGTGAACGGGCCGGGTGAGGCAAAAGAAGCCGATATCGGCATTGCTGGCGGTGACGGATGTGCAGTTATTTTCAAAAAAGGTGAGATTTTTAAAAAAGTATCCGAACAAGAAGTATTTGATGTTTTGTTAAAAGAAATTGAGAAGATGTAGGGTGAAGTTTATGTCCGAAAACAGCTTTAAAAATATATTAGGCTCATATGTAAAAGATGAGTCTGTTTTGAGAGAACTTGAACAAGGAGAAGTCCTTGTTCTTGACATATATAAGGGGAAAGGCATAGCAATTGCTGCCGTAAAATTCCCAAGCCTGATTAATACTCAAACTTTGGAAAAGGCGCAAAAGAGCATTGAGAAGTCCCTGAACCTAAAAACAATGCTCATAAAACCAAAATACACGCCCGACATGTTTGATATAAGTTATTTTCAGGAAATAGTTGCTGTGTTAAGGAGACAGGCAAGTGTAGTAAATGGCTTTTTTGATGACGCTAAAGCCTCTTTCGAAGATAATAAACTGACGATAGAGCTCCAAAACGGAGGATTTGATATCATCAAGCGAGCGGGTGTTGATTTAAAGCTTTTGCAGATTATTTCAGACTTGTTCAGCTTTCAGCCTGTACTTGAGTTTACCGGAACTTTAACTGTATCCCAATCACAGCATGAAGAGCTTATCAAGAGTTCTGCTCCTCCGAAACCGCAATATACGCCGAGAGAAGATGTTCGCGAATCTCCAAAACAGACATACTCACGTTCGCAGTCAAACGAAGATGAACCCAAAAAAGTGTCATTAAGTTTCACAGACCTTCCGTTTTTGAGCAAGAATGCGGTTCAGGTCACAGGCAGAAAGATCACAGAAAGGCCTGCTCCGCTTTGTGATGTAACGATGGAGAGTGGGAGGATTACCGCTTGGGGGGATGTCTTTGCAATGGACAGGCGTGAATCCAGAGACGGCTCAAAATTAATACTCAGTTATAACGTGACCGACTATACCAGCTCGAATACGCTTAAAATCATCATAGATGTGAAGAAATCCGAGCCTCTTGAAAAAATTTCAAAAGGAAGCACGATTCTTTTCAAAGGTGAGGTTAGCTATGATAAATATGACAGGGAGATTACCATTCGACCGTCAGATATTATGTTGGTTGAAAAGAAAAAAAAGATGGACATGGCGCAAAGGAAAAGAGTGGAACTTCATGTTCACACCAACATGTCATCTATGGACGGAATAACGGACGCCGCAACTTTAATCAAAACAGCGCACAGATGGGGGCATAAAGCCATTGCCATAACCGATCATGGTGTTGCTCAAGCGTTCCCGGAGGCAATGAATACCGTTGACCAGATACATAAAGAAGATGAAGATTTTAAACTGATATATGGCGTGGAAGCCTATTTTGTGAATGACTGCATATCTGCTGTTGACGGAGTTAAAGAACAGCCGATTGATGGAGAATTTATTGTCTTTGATACTGAAACAACAGGGCTTAATGCAACTTATGAACGGCTGACCGAAATAGGTGCGGTGAAGATTAAGAATGGACAAGTTGTCGATACATTCAACACGTTTGTCAATCCACAAAAGCCTATTCCTCCCAAGATCACTGAACTGACAGGGATTACAGACAATATGGTGAAAGACGCTCCTTTGGAAGCGGAAGCTTTAAAAAGCTTCATCGAATTTTGCGGAGATTCGATTCTGATTGCACACAACGCACCTTTTGATATGGGATTTATCAATGCAACAGCAAAGAGAAATCACATAGATGTGAACTATACTTCCGTTGATACGGTTGTGATAGCTAGGTCGCTGTACCGAAATATAAACAATCACAAACTAAACACTTTGGTGAAGCATTTGGAACTTGGAAGCTTTAATCATCATCGGGCGTCCGATGACGCCGAGATTTTGGCAAGGATTTTCTTTAAAATGGCACAAAATCTCAAAGAAGAGTATGAAGTCAATAATATTTCGGAAATCAATACTAAACTTGCAGGAAGTGACCCGAAAAAGCTCCCTGCTTATCATCAGATATTACTCGTGAAAAATGCCGTAGGACTTAAAAATTT
>JARBTU010000197.1 GCA_029240015.1 Oscillospiraceae bacterium
ATAATCCTTATCCGATTGCAACTGCTCTATAACCGATATAAACCCGTCATTGTCGGTTGCTCTTAAGTAAAAATCAAATAAAATCCCTTTATATATGTCGATATCACGCAGCAAAATAGGAATCTGACAGTTCATCGATTCCAATATGGTCATCGGAAAAAGCTCCTCATAAGACGGCAAAAACATCACATCGGCAAGATTATATATGTCATTCATGTCTTCCCGTTCAATCAGCCCCATAAAATTAACATTTTTCGGTGGGTTCTCTTTGATGGTTTTAATTTCCTCGTATCCGTCAGATATTTTCCCGAACACAGAATCCCCCACCCACAAAAATTGCACGTCAGGCATCCTCTTTGCAATTTTTACAAAGTCAAAAATACCTTTTCTCTTTTGAAGCTGACCTACACATAAAACGGTAAACTTTTCGGTATCCAGATGATATTTTTGTCTCAGCTCTTTTTTATCGCCTCTTAAATAAAACTGCTCCGAAGATACAAAATTGGGAATATATTTGACCTTTTCTCTATTGATCCCATAGCTTTCTAATCTGTCAATAAAATAAGGATTCACTGTAACCAAATAATCCATTTGTTTATAAAAAGATATCACATATTTATAAAAAATCTTTTTAATAGGCGGAGGGAGGTGGATGCTACCATCAAGCGTTTCCGGCAAAAAATGAACATACCCAACTGTAACTCCTTTCATCTTGTTAAACGGTATCGAAAAAAAGAAGTCTAAATTTATAGTATGATAGTGGGTTATATCACAAAGTTTTATTTTATTCTCAACAACTTCAAACTCGTTATACAACTCATTTTTTATTAAATTAACTTGTTCATTATGGGCGGAAAGGACGCCTTGACCTTTAATCAAATCCGCTTTGGATAGCATATTAATTGTTGTCATTTTTATTATTCCCCATATCCATTTATATGAAATACTTTATAGCATGTCTAAATAGGATGATTCTTCAAACATAATATAATAGTTGGAAAAGGCTGTCAAGCCTTAAAACTTGTTCTATGCTTTAAAAAATTCTAAAAATGCTCTGTATGCCATATAAACATCAATTTTTGAAACAAGCTCAAAAGGCGAATGCATCGACAGTACAGGCACACCCACATCAACAACATCCACATTTAAATTTGCAATATAAGAAGCTACGGTTCCGCCGCCGCCTTGATCCACTTTTCCAAGTTCTCCTGTTTGCCAGATAACTTTATTCTTATCCAGAATTCCGCAAACATTCGCAACGAATTCCGCGCTGGCATCGGAAGTTCCTGCTTTTCCTCTTGACCCTGTATATTTGGTCACAGTTACCCCATAGTTTAAAAATGCAGTGTTCATTTTCTCCGACACTTCAGGGTAAGTCGGGTCAAAAGCAGCGTTTACGTCAGCTGACAAACACTGAGATTTTGACAAAACAGTTCTTCCCTCCACTCCAAAAGGTTTGGCAAGGTCAGCAATAAAATATTTCAAATAGGAGCATTTGAGCCCTGTATTACCGTCACTTCCCGTTTCTTCTTTGTCTGCAAGAATTGTCACGACTGTGCTCCTTGGTGCTTCACAATCAAGAATTGCTTCTAGTGCGGTGTAAGCGCAAACTCTATCATCATGTCCATATGCGCCTACCATACTTCTGTCAAAGCCAACGTCTTTTGCTTTATATGCTGGAACTGCTTCAAGTTCCGCACAAAGAAGGTCTTTCTCTATAATCCCATATTTTTGATTTAAAATATGGATGATATTAAGCTTCACTTTACAGCTTTTTTCATCGTCTTTAAAAGGTCTGGAACCGATTAGAATGTTAAGATTTTCTCCTTTTATTGCATCTGCAAGTGTTTGTTTCATCTGATCGGTTGCCAAATGAGGAAGAAGATCGGTCACACAAAAAACCGGGTCATTGTCATCTTCTCCGATGCAGACCGTTATCTTGGTTCCATCCTGTTTGATAATGACACCATGCAAGGAAAGCGGCATAGCAGTCCATTGGTATTTCTTGATTCCGCCGTAGTAATGGGTTTTAAAAAGTGCCATTCCCGAATCTTCGTACAAAGGTCTTGGTTTTAAATCCAGACGAGGGGAATCAATATGCGCAGCGGCAATTTTTACTCCGTTTTCAATGCTTTCAGTTCCTAAAATTGCAAGAATAACTGCTTTTCCCCTATTATTGTAAAAAACTTTGTCCCCTGCGGCATATTTTTTACGATAATCGAACTCAACAAATCCTTTTGCTTTTGCACGCTCAATCGCAGTGTCTACTGCTTCTCGCTCTGTTTTGGCTATGTCCAAGAAAGATTTATATGCATCGCAGAATTGATCTGCATCCTGTATTTCCTTGTCTTCAAGCGAAACGCCAGCGTGTTTGTGGTCAATAAGCAGTTTTTCTTCAAGTATTTTCGCTTCACTCTTTGTTTTGTTTTGTTCGCTCATGTTGAATACCCCCATTTTATATTTTATTTATCATAGATTTTATGGTAAATCCCATGTGTATTAGTGACCTTTGATACATATGTTTTAGTATCTCCAATAGGAATGCTGTCTATGTCAACACCGTTGGAAGATTTTTCGGGATCGTCAAGCCAGTTTTTTACGTTGCCCCATCCGGCATGATATGCGGCAACCGCCGTTTCCTGTGACTTAAATTCTTTAAGTAGTAAAGACAAGATATAAGTTCCATACTGAATGTTTGTTTCCGGATCATATAAGCTGTCGTAATTAATATCTCTTTTGTCATTCATACGGGATTTCGCCCATTCAAAAGTGCTTTCCATAATTTGCATCAATCCCCTTGCCTTTTTGTCTGACTGGGCATTAGGCATAAAACTGCTTTCAGTATGAATAACTGCATAAACCAGATTTTTATCTACCTGATATTGCTCCGAATATTTTTCAACATATTCACAATATTTAATCGGATAAACTTTTGAATAATAAAATTTAAACGCTTCATTCGTGGCGAAATACCCGGTAATGATAATCCCCACCAACAAAAGCAGGCTAATAAACCCGTTTATCTTGGATTTCGCCATAAAACCCCCCATTTATGAAGAAATTTGATTGATGATTCGTTTTGTTTGCTTTTCCACCGCAGTAATTTCTCCGTCATTAGTGATAATATAATCCGAGCGGGATTTATAAAAATCATCATGATGTTGTGAAGAAAGCCTGCTTCTTGCTTGCTCCTGCGTTATCTTATCCCGATTGATGATCCTCTTAACGCGCATTTCTTCGGGTGCAATCACGCTGATAATCACATCGCAAATAGCGTCCGCTCCGCTTTCAAAAAGCGTCGGCGCATCTAATACAATAAATTTTGCTCCTTCAGAACAAAATCTTGCTATTCGCCGGTTAATCTCTTCAATAATTGCAGGATACATGATGGAGTTCAGCAATATAAGTTTTTTTTTGTTATTAAAGACAATATCTCCTAGTTTTTTTCTATTCAGAGACCGATCTTCATTTAATATATCATTTCCAAAATTTTTCTCTATTTCTTGAAGGCATCCACTTTGAGGAGATACCAATTCTCTCGCGACCATATCCGCGTCAACCACCTGGAAGCCCTTGCTTTTAAAAACGTCGCTAACTGTTGATTTTCCCGAACCTGATTGACCCGTCAAACCAATGATTACAGCTTTTTTCGTCATAAAAGAACCACCTCAAAGCCCGCTGCCCTTAAAAGTCTGTTGTAGACCGCAAGGCCAACCCCTTCTTTGGAAGGACACCTTGCAAACACAATGCTGGCATTCAGCTCATCAAACTTTCTTAACGTTTCAAACAATTCCTTAGCCTGCTGTTCACTATCCTCAGATGCGCCATAGGTCAAGCATGGGACAGGACACTTCTCCTGCTCTTTATCAAAAACCATACCGTAGCATCCTTCTTGGTCATGCAGAGAAACATATTGTAAAAAATGTTCAAAATCGCTGTCAATAATCACAACTTTCGCTTTTGGA
>JARBTU010000198.1 GCA_029240015.1 Oscillospiraceae bacterium
AATGAACGCCGATATTAATTTTAATATGGTGGCGGAGGGTGTTTCTCCGGAAAGCAACTTTTTTATTCAGTCGTTTTTAGGCTTTTCGTGGGTTATGCTGCCTGCAAGCCTTGTTATTATGACTGTTTTGATCTCTCAAACTGAACGTACTAATAATGGCATTTTAAAGATGCTTGCTTTACCCATCAGCGGTATGAAATTGTGCCTTGCAAAGTTTTGCGTTTTGCTTTTTTTAATGGCAACAGAAATTTTTATCATGTTATTAGCATATTTCCCGTCTGTTATACTTGCATCTAAACAATGCAAGTATGAATTTATGCTTGACCCACTCTATGTATTTAAAATATGCGGGCTTTTATTTATAATATCAATTCCGATGGCAGCGATATATTGGTTAATCAGCGTATTACTTAAAAATCCTGTTGCATCTGTTGGCGTTGGCTTGGCAACTGTTGTGCCGATTGTACTTGCAATCAATACAAAGGTTTGGTTTGCATATCCTATGTGCTATCCAATGATGACTATCACATCTGAAATGCACAAGCTAGCTACTAAAATGGGTACTTTCCCACTTAACATGCTCCCATGGATTCCTGTGGCGATTGGGTTTACATTGATTGCTCTCGGAATTGCTTGTGCCATATTTGGTAAAGCCGAAAGGAAATAAATAATTGGAGATATTTATTTAAAAAAACAACGTTTGTCGGAATTATAGCAATTGCGGTATTAATGTCCATGTTAATCAGCCATCAGATATGCAAGAAAAGAAATTAATGAAAAAAGTGCCAAACTTAACACATAAAAATTGGAGGTATTCAAAATGAACAAAAATATTACACCATTATCGGTCATCAACTTTATTCTTATCTTTATGCCGTGGACAATTTTGCTCATCCGGCAGAACTCGTGGGCATTGGAATCGCCCGCCGCAGAAATCACAATTGCAGCATATTCGGTATTTATAATTGCCATATTTATTTTCTCACTCATCCTTTACACAAAGAAGAAGCAACGGGATGTGCTATCAAGCATTGCCATAATTGTGAATAGTCTTTATGCCGCAGGCGCTATCGGTATTATTTGTATGAGCATTCCAAATTGGATTAAGTAAGTATTTCAAAAAATGAGGCGAATAAAATGAAATCTATCAAAGCAATAAAAATTCTTGTGATTGGTGTGTTGGCTGTTAGTTTACTCACAGGACTTTGCGGTTGTAACTTCAACAAAGATAAAATGCTCGATCAATACAACAACATTATCACCGCATTTGGCGAGAAAGCACTCACATCAGACTCTGCTCTAAATGGTAAACGCAAGTACGGCGCGGACAAATATGTTGGCACATATACTGCAGACTATGACAATTTTGGTAAAATAGAATATGTATTCGGCGGCACTTCCATTGAACGAGATAATGGCTATAGTGTGAAAATTGTCTGCAATCTCAAAGTGACAGATGGCTCTGCAAAGGTATTTATTGTAAGTGGGACTGATGAACAGAAAATTTTGCTTGATGCTACAGGTGAATATTCAGAAACGATTGAGATTTCTCAAAGCAGTTGGTATATCGGTGTTGAGGGAAGCGGTTTTACAGGAACAATTGACCTAAGTGTAACAGATGCCAAATAGAAAGACGGTATTATTAATACTGTTTGAGGTACCGGATTGTCCGTGGAACATCAATTCTATAATTATATGAAAACGATATTACCAAGTATCCCTTATTCAAGTATTGAGTGGTCTGTCGTTGGAATGTGACGTAGCTTGGAACGTCGGATAAAGATAGCTAATTTCTATATTTTAATTACTTTATTCAAAAAGCCCAGCCCTTCGGTCTGATGGGAAATAACAACCAGAATGCCGTTAAAATTTCTCTCCTTTAGAATGTGTAGCAGAAGGTCTCTAGTCTCGGCATCGACGTTGGAAATCGGTTCGTCTAAAATAATCAGTTCTTTCCCGGAAAGTAGTGCGCGAATGAAGGCGATAATCTGCGCTTGACCTCCGGAAACACCTGAGGTATTCTGGCTTATTTCGGTGTCCAACCCTTTTGGAAGGCGCGAGATGTAATCCTGTAAGCCAAGATTGTCGATCAGGTTTTCCACATCCTGTCGTTTTTTTTCTTCCTGCCCGTACAGAATGTTATTAATGACGGTTCCACGGAACAAAAAGATGCTTTGTGAAACAATGCCAATATGCTTCCGCAGGCTGTCGCAGTTGATTGCGGCCGCATCCTCACCGTTGACGAGAATTATTCCCGAAGTTGAAGGATACAATCCCAGCAGCAGTTTGACCAATGTCGTTTTTCCGGAGCCGTTGTCCCCCTGTAATAAGGCCCTGTCTCCTTTTTCTAGATGAAAACTGATAGTTGAGAACACATCGGGCAGACCTTCTTGATAGCGGAAACTGACATTTTGAAAGTCGACGGAAGCAATTGCGCTGTCCAGTTGCTTTTCTCTTCCATCATTCTCATCCTTCATGTCCAGAAGCTCATAAATGCGTTCAATGCTCAGACAAACCGGCTTCAATGAGGTACTCAGTGACGCGATGCCTTGGGTGCTGGCAAACACCTTAGCACTATAGAGGGAAAACGAAGTATACAGACCTACGGTAAACTGCCCATTAAGGATCAGCAGGCCGGAAATCAGGAGAATCAAAAGAGTCCCTGCGTTATTAATCAGGCCGATGTTTCCCATGAACAGAATCATGGATCGACTTTGCTTGACGCTGTGGTTGATAAGCTCGGTAATCTTTGCCCGAAAAGCGGTAAGATGCTGCTTCTTTCCGCCGAGAACTTTGATGTCTTCAATGCCGTTCATGATTTCAAAGCATTCGCCGTTTAATAACGCGCTGGATTCCATCAGGGCTTTGGTGTTTTTCATGAACTTTTTCGTTGACAATTTAGAGGAAAGAAAGAACAAAGGCGTAAGGATCACAACAACAAGTGTCAGCTTATAGTTGATGGCAAACATGGTCACAACGGCAAATAGGGCGCTGATAATACTCAGAAACATACTAATGATCGTGGGTGAAAAAAGGCTGCCCACTGAGCCGCATTCTGAAATTCGTGCCTGAACGTATCCTTTTTCCGTACGGGAAAGGTAACTCATGGGCAGGTCCAGTACCTTACTCATGACGGAGTAGCGCAGTTCATTCACAACCGAATTGTTGACCTTCACAAAAAGGTTCTGTGCACCGATTGAAATGCCATAATCCAGTAAGTAAAGAACAGCGATTATTCCGATGTAAAGAAAAAGGGCATGGATACTTTTATTCCCCAGAAACACCTTGTCGATTAACTGCCCGGTCAGGTAAGGGATCGGGATTGTGAGCAAAGAGCTCAGAAGGATTCCGACAACCCCCGCAAAAAAAATCAGCCGGTACTTTCTCAGAAAAGGTCTGAGTTTAAAAAGGCTTTTCCAGCTTCCCATTTAAATCAATCCTTTCAGTTCTACGATAATAATGATAAGATTAGTATATCGCATTAAGAAGTTAAGGACAAGTCATATTTATGGAGGAATTTGCGGTATAATATATGGGTCGACTAAACGAAATGTTCAGTTGACCTTTTATTGCTATTGAGGATAACATGTTCACCGTCTTTATGCAACAATTGACTGGACGATTTTGGGTATGTAGTAGCAAAAAAAGGCAGGGCAAGGATTTTTGAAATCCGTTGCCCTGCATCGCCCTCGGCGAAAAGGACGCAGTAAATAATGCTAATTAAGCAATACGCAACACATCCGGGTTTACTTTTTTAAAGCTCATATATAGAACCTAACAGGTCATTCAAGCTAATTATTTTAGCGCCTTTGCTTTCGTAATAATGCAGCATTTCGTCAATTTTCTTTTTATCATAACTGGTAATGCAATCTGATAATACATTAACTCTATAATTTGCTTTACGTAAGTTGTAACATGTTGATTTAACACAAGCGACAGCATCTGCTCCTG
>JARBTU010000199.1 GCA_029240015.1 Oscillospiraceae bacterium
GGGTTGGATAAGCTTTTCTTCCACAAACTCATCAAAAAATGCAATCAGTACATGCCCTTTGGTCGCATCATCTTCTACGTGAACACCTTTTTGTTTCGCAACTTCACGCGCGGAAGCATCATCTGCCCATTCATTGTAATCCACGCCCGCATATTTTTTCACAGCTTCTACCATAGTTAGTCTTTCCCAAGGAGAAGCCATATTAATTTCAATTTCCTGATACATAATGCTCGTAGTTTTGCAGACTTTCTCGCAAAGATAAACGTGCATTTCTTCCACTAAATCCATCATGCCTTGGTAATCGGTATAAGCCTGATAAAGCTCAACTGTCGTAAATTCCGGATTATGCTTCACAGACATCCCTTCGTTTCGGAAGATACGTCCCACTTCGTACACTTTCTCAAAACCGCCTACAATCAATCTCTTCAGATAAAGCTCTGTCTCAATTCTTAAATACATGTCCATGCCCAGCGTATTATGGTGTGTGATAAAAGGTCTTGCCGCGGCACCAATTTCCAAGCTGTGAAGCACAGGAGTATCTACTTCCAAAAAGCCTTTTTGATCAAGGAAGTTCCTGATTTCACGCAATATCATACTTCTTTTTAAGAAAGTGTCTTTAACATCAGGATTCACAATCAAATCAAGATATCGCTGACGGTATCTTGTGTCGGTATCTTTTAGTCCATGAAATTTTTCAGGAAGCGGTAATAGTGATTTTGAAAGCAGGATAAGACCTCTCGCATGGATCGAAATCTCTCCACGACGGGTTCTGAACACCTCTCCGGTAATCCCCACAATGTCGCCTATATCCATTTTCTTAAATTTTGCATAACTCTCTTCGCCTATATCATCAATTTTAATATAGACTTGAACCCTGCCGCTATCGTCCCGAAGGTCCATAAAACTGGCTTTTCCCATGTCTCTTCTAGTCATGATGCGACCCGCTATCGAAACGGATTTCCCTTCAAAACTTTCAAAATCTGCGTGGATATCGCCCGCGTGCGCCGTCACATCATATGTGGTAATTTCAAACGGATTCTCTCCGTTTTGTTTTAGCTCGTCCAGCTTTTGACGTCTGATTTTCAGCAACTCACCTAAATCTTGCTCTTGTTCCGCACCGTTTTCAAGATTTTGATTTTCGCTCATATTGCACTTCCCCTTGATCCTAAAAATTTAAAATAAGGCGGACAAAAAGTCCGCACCAATCCTTTGGCAAAATAATTTGCCAACCTATTCAACCAATAATATACTCAATGTATATTATTTTGATATTTCAACTAACTCAAAGGTTAAAATTCCAACAGGAGCTTCTACCTCCACGACATCGCCTACTTTGTGTCCTAAAAGTGCTTTTCCTACTGGGCTTTCATCCGAAATTCTGCCGACTGCAGGATCTGCTTCGGTGGAACCCACGATGTGATAATCCAAAATTTCGTCAAATTCAATATCCTTAACCTTGACTTTAGAGCCAACTGCAACCGAATCGGTTGTCAATTCATCTTCATCAAGAATTTTTACGTTTTTGAGCATTGCTTCAAGCTGTGTAACACGAGCCTCCACCATGGCCTGCTCATTTTTGGCCTCATCGTACTCACTGTTTTCGGACAGGTCGCCAAAGGACAAAGCTACTTTAATTTTTTCTGCCACATCTTTTCGTTTAACCGTTTTTAAGTATTCCAACTCTTCTTCAAGCTTTTTCAGACCCTCGTCAGTTAAGATAATCTGTTTCGTTGCCACGCCTTTTTCCTCCTTGAAAGTATAAAGTTTGTAATATATACTTTTTGTCTTAGCTTCTCTTTTGCATTTATAGCATCTTTGAACGTTAAAATCCAATCATATTCAAAAAATATTAAGAGCCAAAAAAAACCAAAAATCAATACGTACAATATTTTTATTATAGTAAACCTGCACTAATGTGTCAAGTCTAAAATATTCTTCGCCATCTGATTGATATTAATACTGTCCGCTCCACAGCAACACCTTGTCGCAATCGTTTTCGAAAGCTTTACGACATTACAGCATTCGTAAAGAGCTGCCTGATATTCATGTTCATCCAAATTATGTGGCATGATTTCTTTAAAACGCCATGGAGTCTGTGCCCTGAATGAATGGAAGGTATGGGCAAGTCCGGTGTCACTAATGGAAATTACAGGAACCATTATCGGCACCGTGAGCTCCAAGTCAATTCCATACGGGGCAACAATCAACATGTTGTCATTCACATTCTCCAGACTCTCTGAGACCTGAACCAATGCGCCATACTCATCAAGCATCTGTTCTGAGAAATCTTCGTAGATATCGACTTTCCCAGTAACGATTTTAAGACAACCACAGTACTTGATCATAATTCGGGCATATTCAAGTCCGATTCCTCTTGGATCTAACAAGCACATTTTTATGTCTTTCAGTGGTTTTTTGAATTGTCTGAAGACATAATCTATCGTCATCTGCAAAATCTTATGAGAATATTCTGTTGTGTCTATTTTCTTGACCTGTTCTCCGTCGGGAAGTTCTATTCCTTGTTGAACCACCAGCTTTAAAGAGGTTTTTCCCAGAGCGGAAATGACTTTCCCCCATTTGATGCTTTTCGCGTTGGGCACCTTCACAATATAAAAGCTGGCTTCCCGCATTCTTATCGTCTCAATTTTTGGACGACCTGCATGTAACAATGATCTTATGCGTCCAATGATATTATTGCCTTTTTCATCCTCTGCAACCAATATGCTGAACAATCTTAAAACCACCTTATCCTTATATAATAATTTGAAAAGCAGACTTTGGTGCTTCACAATTAATGTATATGCGGACAAAGTATATTTAAGACGAATTTCTATGTTAATGAATTTGCAATCTCAACTGCTTTTAGTATCTGAGGATCGGTTTTATCAGTCAAGTTTGAAAAATCTTTCTCCTGTTCGGCCGAAAGTGCAATTTCATAATCCGGCTTAATACCTACACCATTAAAGTTTTCACTTTTCGGCGGGTTAAAGTATGCGGTTGTAAGCTGGACTCCACTCCCGTCTTTGAGTGTAAAAGTCGTTTGCATCACACCTTTTCCATAGGTATTGATTCCAACTACTTTTACTTTATTGTAATCTCTCAATGCGGCTACAAAAAGCTCTGCTGCACTTGCTGTAGAATTATTGGTAAGAACGACCATCGGGAGCTTGATTTCATCTGAATCTGATTTCGCAAGCACCTTTGTTTTCCCGTCATTGTATGTTGCTGTAGCAATTGTTCCCTCCGGCAACAGCATGTCCAGCATATCCGTAACTGAATCCAATGTCCCGCCCGGGTTGTTTCTTACATCAAAAATCAATGATTTCGCATCTTGTTTTATCAAATCTTCAATCGCGCTTTTAAATTGATCTACGGTTGAAGCGTTAAAGTCTGCAATCTGAACATAACCGTTGTTGCCAATCATTCGATGCCAAACAGACGGAACGACCACTTTCTTACGAATAAGCTCAATTGGATCCTGATCCGCTCCGTTTCTTCTGATAACGACCTTGACTTTCGTTCCGGCCTCTCCGCGCATCAATTCAACGGATTCCGAATATCCGGTTGCTTTAACGTCTTTATCTGCAACTTTTATGATCAAGTCGCCTTTTTGAAGTTTAGCCGCCTTCGCAGAAGAGTTTTCATACACTTCGGCAATCCTGATATATCCACTTTCATCCAACTCTACTCTTACGCCGATTCCGTCCAGCGTTCCATCGTTATCATCCTTAAATTTTTTCAACTCTTCAGTGCTGTAATAGTGCGCATATTTATCTCCGATTCCACCCAAATACCCTTTGGAAATCGAGTCGAGCAGAACATCTTCATCTATTGTTCCGGAATAGTTCTGTCTAATTGTTTTATCAATCTCAGCAATTTTTTTATAAATCTGTTCCCGATCCTTCACGTTTAAAACCTTGGAATTG
>JARBTU010000200.1 GCA_029240015.1 Oscillospiraceae bacterium
GATCCAAACACACAAAACACATCCATCAAACGTTGATTACTTCTGCTTTCTGGTCGGGGGACACAAATTCATTTTGATTCGAACTGCACGAACAAAACGTCATGAATGCTACCGCCATCATCAAAACCACAAGAAATTTTTTCATCATCATTGTCCTTTAGCCATTTATACTCTCCCATTATTTTGGCACAAATCCAAAAAAATATTCGAGTTAAAAGAAAATAAAAGAAAACAAGAGATATTTGAAGCATATTGAATATATCTTTATGTATTGAATATTATTAATCGTTTATCACATTAGCTTTTTATCACACTAAAGTATACTATAATATTATTATGTAAAAGTATGCTTTGAAATATTTTTTGATAGTTGGAGGAAATGTATGAAAAAGTTAATCGCTTCTGTTTTGACCGGTGTTATTGGCTTATGTTTATTTGTTGGTTGTGGGAGCGCCAATACGTCATCTGATGCTGGATCAACTGCTAAAAAGACCCTTATCGTTGGTGTGGACGACCAATTCGCTCCAATGGGGTTCCGTGACGAAAACAATAATATTGTTGGTTTTGATATTGACCTTGCGAAAAAAGTTGCCGAAAAAATGGGTAGAGAAATTAAAATCCAACCTATTAACTGGGACAATAAGTTCATTGAATTAGAGAGCGGTAACATTGATGTAATCTGGAACGGATTTACAATTACCGATGAAAGAAAAGGACAATGCCTGTTCACAAAGCCGTATCTTGCGAATGAACAAGTTATTGTTGTAAAAAACGACGACACCAAAATTAATAAAATTGCTGATCTTGCAGGGAAAAACGTAATTGCACAAAAAGACTCCTCCGCATTGGACGCAATCAATAAGCAGGCTGTTGCAAAAGACATTAAACTTACGGAGATTAAAGACAACGTTTCAGGGCTTCTTGAAATCAAAAACGGTTCTTCCGATGCTTTGGTTATGGATTCCGTTGTTGCAAAATACTATATCACAAAAGAACCGAATACATACAAAATTGCCGGTGAAGCTTTGGCTCCTGAAGAATACGGCATCGGCGTGAAAAAGGGAAGAGACGACTTTTTGGCCGAACTTCAAAAAGCGTTTAATGATATTGTTGCTGATGGCTCAGCAAAAACCATTTCCGAAAAATGGTTCGGTGAAGATTTATTGTTGAAATAACGTCTTGTTTTCACAGTTTTACAGCTTTAGGAAGTCGGACTTTTTAAAAAGTCCGACTTTTGTTTGAAGAAATTCAAGCACTATCCTATAACGAACGGAGTTTATTATGAGCCTTGAGTATATCAGCAAGATTCTTCCTTTATTGCTAAAAGGAGCGGGAACAACACTTAGCTTATTTTTTATCGTGATTGTTCTTGCCATCCCATTGGGATTCATTGTGACCTTGCTCGCAAAATCCAAGTTTCCTCCTTTGAGATGGTTGTCCAACACGTACATATTTGTAATGCGGGGGACCCCGCTTTTGCTTCAACTTGTCTTTATCTTTTTCGGGTTCCCGATTATCGGAATATTTTTAAACAACACTTTCGATGCACCCATGTTGGCCAATCTGTTCAGGCTGGAACGTTTTCAAGCAGCTGTACTTGGCTTCACACTGAACTATGCAGCTTATTTTGCTGAAATTTTTCGCGGGGGACTTCTTGCCATTGACAAAGGACAGTATGAAGCTGCAAAAGTGCTGGGATTTTCCAGATATCACACTACAACGAAAATTATTTTCCCACAGATGATCCGCGTAGCTTTGCCCGCTGTCACAAATGAATCTATTACGCTGATTAAAGATACCGCTTTGTTGTATGCTGTTGCTGTCCCGGAGCTTCTTCACTTTGCACAAGCCGCCGTTAACCGCGACTTTAACCTGACGCCTCTTTTCATTGCCGCACTGATTTATCTGGTACTGGTGTTTGTTCTGACGATATTTTTCAAGTGGCTTGAAAAACGATTTCGGTTTCAATAGGGGAGGGGTATGTGTATGACAATGGTAAAAGCAAATAATGTTAAGAAATCTTTTGGAACTACAGAAGTTTTGAGCGGTGTTAGTTTCGAAGTTCAAAAAGGCGATGTCATTGCTGTAATCGGTCCTTCGGGTTCGGGAAAGAGCACGATGCTTCGCTGTCTGATAGACCTTGAGCAAGTTTCGGACGGTTCGATTTTTGTGGAAAATAATCCCCTTGTCGTTGACGGGGTATATTCTTCTGGTGACGAAAGAAAAACCGTTACTTCAAAAATGGGAATGGTTTTTCAGCATTTTAACCTGTTCCCGCATCTGACCGTTCGGCAAAATCTTGAACTGGCTCCTAAAACAGTCAAAAAGCTTCCTTCGGCGGAAATCAGGAATTTAAGCGATATGTATCTTGAAAAAGTAGGGCTTTTAAACAAAGCAGACTCTTATCCCGCAAGTCTCAGCGGAGGGCAGAAGCAACGGGTTGCCATTGCGAGGGCTTTGATGATGAGCCCGGATGTCATGCTTTTCGACGAGCCAACTTCTGCTCTTGACCCGGAGCTTACGGGGGAGGTGCTCGCCACCATCAAAAAACTTGCCGACGAACGCATTACCATGATCGTGGTAACCCACGAAATGGGATTTGCAAAAGAAGTGGCCAACAAGGTCTTTTTTATGGATAACGGCGAGTTTATTGAAGAAGGAACACCAGAGCAGATTTTTAATACGCCGACTCATGACCGAACTCGAGAGTTCCTAAATAGCATACTGAAATAAAAATTTAAAAAAAAGTTGCATTTCAAGAATTTGTATGCTATAATTTTATCGTATATTAACGGAAGTACTGTAAAAAGTAATCTTCGTCAAAAAATTTTGGAGGTCTATAAAATGAAAAAACTAATTTGTGCACTCTTATCCGTCGTAACAATTGCAGCTCTTAGCCTCACAGCTTTTGCTGCTCCGGGAATCAGCGCAAACTCACAAGAGATTTTAGATTTGTTGTCTACAACAGTTACCACCAAAAGCGGTGCTAAAATGACTCTTCCGGCTGAATACCTCAACCAGGCTAAAAACTATTTAATGGGCTCAGATGTTGATATTACTGACGAGCAACTAGCCGCTTCAAAAGCGCAGATTCAAGAAGCTATCAGCTTAGTAGAAGAATCTTCAGCAACATCACTTGCAGATCTTCCATTGGATGTAAAATCTGCTCTTGTTGAAAAAGCACAGGCTGTTGCAGAAACAAACGGGTTATCTCTTACTTATGCTAGCACAGCAAAAAAAGTTACCATAAAAGATACCGATGGCAAAGTTGTTTTTGAAGCAAGCAATGTCATCAAAAAAACAGGCGCTGATTATAGTGTTTATTTCGCAGTATCCGCTCTACTATTGATTGTAGCTGCTGCTGGCGGTATTGTAGTTCTTAAAAATAAAAAGGCAGTCGTTAATGCGTAAAATAAGAAGATCGAAATTAACGGGATTTATTATTATCCCGTTAATTTTTGTTTTGCTGACCTATCTCCTGATTTTTACAGTATTTTCGCCTGTTCTGTCCCCTTTGTTCAGCGCATTTAAATTGTTTTCGACTAATGAATCCTATTCAAATACTTCCCAGTCTATTTTTTTGCCAAACGGTCAATCGGGTGGAAGTGTTTCGATCAAAAATATAAGCTTCCCAAAATACGGGATGCATTATGCAACTATAAAGCTTCCTGAAAGTAAGGGAACCAGCGATATTTATTTTGGGGATTCGGACGAGAACCTCAAAAAAGGTGTCGGGCAATACATCGGAAGTTTTTTGCCCGGGTATGGTGCGCCTATTCTTATCGGCGGACATAACAACACCTATTTTAACGGCTTAAAGAATATCAAAAAAGACGACATTATTACAATAACTACATCGTACGGTACTTTTAAATATAAAGTTACCAATACTAAA
>JARBTU010000201.1 GCA_029240015.1 Oscillospiraceae bacterium
ATCAAGTTCCAATATGTGATGATATTTATGTAATCTGCCCATATGTAACGTCCGCCTCCATGTAAAGTAAAATTTCTTTACGGAAATGTTTTATTTATTTAGGTAAGTTTTTATAAAAATCCAGTGACTTAAAGGTTCGTTCACAATGGTATAAAACATAGTACTCGGTTACTTTGCCTAAATAAGCTAAAGATGCTTCATCTAATGAGAAATTAAAAAGTTTGTCAAAATCTGAAGATGCAATATGCCGCATAGCGGTTAAAACGGCTTTGTTTAGTTCTATTTTCGAACTGCTATCAAACGTAATTTGACACTTTTCACAGCATATCTTCCCTTCCTGAGGGAAAAAATAATAACGCTCACCAGATGGATCTCCACACTCGGAGCATTCGCTTAGCTCCGGCTGAAACCCTGAAATACACATAAGTTTAAACTCAAACACCAGTTTTAATAAGACATGAGAACGCTTGTTCGCGCATAGCAAATGCAACGTATTAAGCAGAAGTCTTAGATATAAATGAGCATCATTTTCGGCAAAAGTAATAAAATTTAAAATCTCACAAAAATATGTAGCCAGGGATACTTTCTCAACATCAAGCCTTAGATCATAAAAGGATTCGATGATTTCGGCGCTGTTTACAATGTATCCCGACCTGCCCTTATACAAAGCAAAATCAGCAAAACAAAGCATCTGCGTTCCGCTCAAGATTTTGCTCTTCATGCTTTTTGCGCCTCGCGCGGATGCTTCTATCACACCTAAATCTTTTGTTAAGATGGTAATAATTTTATCCTGCTCGCCAATATTTCGTTGTTTTATCACAACTCCGTTTGTTTTTATCACCATAAATTTTGCCCCAATCTCGAATGCTATCCTTTGAACTCCGTAACTTCTGTCGATTGTATTGGACTCTGTGAACTATTAATCACTTGATTTTCTATAGGATTATGATTTGTTTTTTTATTTGAATTTTTTTTGTAATTGAGATAATCGTCAATCTTGCCAGTCTTCTCAAACTCTCCCCAAAGATCTGTCGGCTTCATTTTAATATACCTCCATTATCCAATGTATATTAAAATTTTTCCCGATGGGTCTAATGATTATAAGTGGAAATTAAATGCGGAAATTTATGACAACCCCAATGTTCTAATGATACCCTCTTTGTTTCTCCAATCATCTTTCACTTTAACCCAACACTGTAAATTGATTTTTGCATCTAAAAAGCTTTCGATTTCAATCCTTGCTTCCGAAGCTACTTTTTTAAGCATCGATCCGCCTTTTCCTATAATCATTCCCTTGTGGGAGTCTTTTTCACAAAAGATAATAGCATCAATATCAATGATAGCTTTATCTTCTCTGTCTTTCATTTTTTCGATTGCCACAGCTGTCCCATGTGGGATTTCCTGATGCAATGACATCAAAAGTTTCTCTCTAATAATTTCCGCAACAATGACTCTTTCCGGCTGGTCTGTCAACGTATCATCAGGAAAAAAATGAACACTTTCCTGTGCAAATTTTTGAAGCTCATCCAATAAAGCCGGGATTCCATCTTTATTCAGCGCAGACACAAGAAGCACCGCATCAAAAGTATAAAGATCTTTTAGTTGATTGATTCTTGTTAAAAGCTCGTCCTTCTTTTCGACCGTATCAATTTTATTAATCACCAATACCGCAGGAATTCTCTGCTGTTTAAAGGAATCAATCAGGTTCTTTTCTGCAACAGTGACTTCTCCCTTAGGCTCCACCACCAAAACAGCAACATCCACATCCGCAACCGACTCATTGATGGTTTTTACCATATGTTCACTAAGTTTGGTCTTAGGTTTATGGAGTCCCGGGGTATCAATAAATACATACTGGGTTTCATCTTGAGTTAAAACTCCCGTAATTTTTGTTCGGGTAGTTTGAGGCTTATCGGTTACAATTGCAATTTTTTCCCCCAGTAATGCGTTCATCAGCGATGATTTTCCCACATTCGGCTTCCCTACTATTGCAACAAATGCGCTCTTTGTATTTACCATATAAAGTTTCCTTTCGAGTCTATAAAATATATAGAATTCTTCACTTACACAAAATCACAATCGCAAACAGATTGCAATTGTGATTTTACTTTTATTTTTTTTTACTTTTAAACATTTCTGTTCCTTTAAATACGAACACCGTTCCGAATGTAATCAAAACTGCAAAAACAACCAAATAAACCGGAGAAGACAGAATTATAAGGAGTGTTTCCCACAGCTTTAGATTAAAGAACAAAGCAATTCCCACACAAACAGCAGTAATAGAAGAAACTAAAACCGCACCCGCTGCGACATCTTTCGCAATTCTTGCAAGGCTGTGATATGCCGGCGTTTCCAAATCCACCAACGCTTCAATCGAAGTGTTAAGCATTTCACAGACGATTACAAATCCCATTGCGATTATAAGAATAGCAAACTGAACCGGTTCCAGTCCATATATGCCCGCAAAGACAATTACTGAAGCAGAAACCAGCATATGTATTCTCATATTTCTTTCGTTTTTAATGCATAACCATAAACCTCGGAATGCAAAGAAAAAACTTTTTATTAATCCTCTTATATGATTTCTGTCAATTTTCATCATTCATTACATAACTGGCTCCTCGCGGAATCCCCAGTTTACTCAAAACGAATTCTTCTTTTTCACGCATTTGGACTGCTTCCAAGCCGCCATTTTCATGGTCATATCCCAATAAATGAAACATGGAGTGAACCGTTAAAAACCCTATTTCACGCTGTAAAGAGTGTCCATACATCTTTGCTTGTTCAACCGCTTTTTCCATTGAAATCACAACGTCTCCGAGCATGTATGCCCCTGTTTCGACATTCTTGTCATAAACCCCATCTTCTCCAAGAGGAAAAGAAAGGACATCGGTTGCCATGTCTTTGTTCCTGTACTGAGCATTCAGTTGTTTAATTTCCAGATTGCTCACAAAAGAAACACTGACTTCAACACTTCCCTTGAACTTTTCGCTTATTAAAACCGCATGGCAACAACGTCTTATCAGAAGGCGTATTCCCGTAGGGATTTTGATATCACTTTGCTTGTTGCTTATTAAAACCTTTATTTTGTCCGCTGCCATTTTTACGTTTAACCTCCTCATAGAATCTATCATACGCCTTTATGATGTCCTGTACCAATTTATGTCTTACGACATCTTTTTCAGAAAACCGTATAACGCCTATGTCATCTATGTTTTTTAGTACTTTTGTTGCTTCGACCAATCCTGAACGTTTTGCATCCGGCAGGTCGATTTGAGTAATATCCCCTGTAATGACCGCCTTGGAATTGAATCCAAGCCTTGTCAAGAACATTTTCATTTGTTCCGGTGTTGTATTTTGCGCATCATCAAGAATAATGAATGAGTCATCCAAAGTCCGCCCTCTCATATAGGCCAACGGCGCTACTTCAATATTCCCTCTTTCCTGATATTTTTGAAAATTTTCCGCCCCCAACATGTCAAAGAGTGCATCGTATAACGGTCTTAAATAAGGATCAACCTTATTTTGCAAGTCACCGGGCAAAAAGCCCAGCTTCTCTCCCGCTTCTACAGCAGGTCTCGTGAGAATGATTCGATTGACCTCGTGCGCACGAAAAGCTCTCACCGCGCAAGCTACTGCAAGATAGGTTTTCCCCGTCCCTGCGGGACCGACTCCCAAAACAATCGTGTTCTTCATGATTGCTTCCACATAGTTTTTTTGACCGAGTGTTTTGGGTTTCACGGGTTTGCCTTTTGATGTAATCGTAATACAGTCATTGCAAATCGAACCGATTTTGTCTTCGTTCCCTTCGGAAACCAAAGAAATGACATATCTCACATTCTGCTCCGTCAGTGTTTCTCCTTGATTGAGC
>JARBTU010000006.1 GCA_029240015.1 Oscillospiraceae bacterium
AGGGCCGTCCCACCATTAAAGACTACATCCCGCTTATCTTTGACAACTTTTATGAAATGCACGGCGACCGTTTTTTTGGTGATGACAGTGCCATTATGGGCGGCGTTGCAAAGCTGAACGGAGTCAATGTGACGGTTATTGCACAAGTTAAAGGTAAAAATATTGAAGAGAATAAAAAAGCAAACTTTGCCATGCCGCATCCGGAAGGATACCGAAAGGCTTTGCGGCTTGCCAAACAGGCGGAAAAATTCTCCCGTCCTGTTATTTGCTTTATTGATACGCCGGGTGCTTTTTGCGGTGTTGCCGCTGAAGAACGCGGACAAGGGGAAGCGATTGCGAAAAACCTTTTTGAGTTTATCAGCCTGAAAGTTCCCATCATTTCGATTGTTCTTGGTGAAGGCGGAAGCGGAGGCGCGCTTGCTTTAGGCGTATGCGACGAGCTTGCCATGCTTGAGAACGCCATTTATTCGGTTATTTCTCCTCGCGGATTCTCTTCGATTTTGTGGAAAGATGATTCTCGCGAGAAAGAAGCGGCACAAATTATGAAAATCACCGCAGAAGATTTATTGGAATTGGGTGTGTGTGAAAAGATCCTTGTTGAACCTGCAGGGGGCGCTCACAACAACCCTCAGCGAATGGCGGAAACGATGACGGAATATTTAAACGAAACATTGAAAAAATTATTAAAAAAAGACCTTGCAAATTTGTTGGATAGCCGTTATAATAAATTCAGAAAAATAGGCGAATTTGAGGAATCTTCTTCACAATAACCTTTTCGCTTTTCTATAAGCCCCTTTGATGCGTTTTATTGCTTACTGTGATCAATTTAAACACGTGGCATTAAAATATATAATATAGTTTTACTATAACTATTAGAACTTTTTACAGGAGGAAAATATGATGGTATTTGAGAAAGTAAGAGACATTTTGGTTGACCAACTTGACGCTGACGAAGACAAAGTAACCTTGGAAGCTTCGATTATTGATGACTTAGGTGCTGATTCCCTCGGACTTGTTGACCTTGTAATGGCATTGGAAGACGAGTTTGATATTGAGATAAGCGAAGATCAATACGAAAACTTTAAAACTGTTGGCGATATTGTAAAATATGTTGAAGACAAAATGTAATCCTTAAATGGAACAACAAGCCTTGTGGTTTTTTAACTGCAAGGCTTTTTTATTTTCGTACAATCTTCGTGTCGCATATTCCTTTTTCCGTGCTCATAGGATGATATAAACCCTCTAACATTCCCAAAGGAGAACTATCTTATGGTCATAAAAATCAACTATAAAATTGTTAGTTTCTTTTGTGCTGTTCTTTTAGTCTTTACCCTCTGTTCTGTGTTCGAAACAGAAGCAGTAAACGCGCATCGTCAAGACGGAGTTCTGCTCCCTGTTGTGATGTATCACCACATGATCGAATCCCGACGTATGCTGGGAGACTATATTATCTCTCCCGACGAATTTGAAAATGACTTAAAGTTTCTTTCAGAAAAAGGGTTTTCGACTGTCGTAATTGCTGATTTAATCAACTATGTGGAAAAAGGAACTCCCCTTCCCAAAAATCCAATTATGCTGACGTTTGATGATGGGCAGGAAAGCATTTTGACCTATGCCTATCCTCTGCTCCAAAAATATGGTCAAAAGGCTGTCGTATCCGTTGTCGGGTCCTATATAGACTTGCTCTCACAGGACGCAGATAAGCATGTAAACTACAGCTACATGACGTGGGATCAAATTTCCACACTGCATCAAAGCGGTATTTTTGAAATCCAAAATCATACGTACAATATGCATGAGCAGAATGGAAAAAGACAAGGTGCCAGAATCAAAAGAGGAGAATCCGTCCAAGAGTACCAAAATGCATTGACGGATGATGTTATGGCGTGTCAGCAAAAAATTAAACAAGCAACAGGAACTTCTCCTTCCTGCTTCACCTATCCTTTCGGATTTATCTCCAGACAGAGCAAAGATATTATTAAAAAGCTGGGCTTTAAAGCAAGTCTTTCCTGCGAGGTAGGAATAAACATAATTACAAAGGAACCTGAGAGTTTGTATTTATTAAAAAGATCAAACCGTCCGCATGGGATATCGACAGATACTTTTTTTAAAAAGCTTTTAAAAGATATATAAAAAAGAGCAAATCATAATTTGCTCTTTTTTATTTCTTTTTATAATCAGAAGTTATTAAAACCAAGGCAAGCAATCTTGAAAAATGATGGCTCTTATGTTATACTCCTACTAATAATAAAAATTAAACCTCAATCAAAATATAAATTACTGAAATTTGTAATCAAATGATTTTGCCATCCCGATTTAGGAGGAAGAATATGAAAAAGATAGCCAGCTTTACGGTGGATCACAATAAACTTGATATCGGAATGTACATTTCAAGGATAGACGGCGACATTATCACCTATGACATCAGAATGGTAAAACCCAACGGAGATTATTTTATGTCAACAGGCTCCATGCACACAATTGAGCATCTGTTCGCAACCTATGCCCGTAACTCTGCTTTGACGCAGGACGTGATCTATGTCGGTCCAATGGGTTGTAGGACCGGGTTTTACCTGATTTTGCGCGGAGAGCATCACGAGGAAGCAATCGCTCTTGTTCGGGATGCTTTCGAATTTATCAAAAGTTTTGAAGGAGACATCCCAGGTAACTCTGCAGCGGAATGCGGGAACTATAAAGATCATGATTTGTCGCAGGCAAAAAAAGACATTTTACCATTATTACAAAAATTACAAAAGTATAACAAAAATAATTTACAATACTAACAACTTTTTGCACAATTTTCGGAACACGATTTGTATGATATAGCCAAACATTTTCCCTTTTTACCCTATTCTCTATAAAAAAAGGTTGCAAAACTTAGAAAAACCCCTTATAATAGTAAGCAGTTGTTACTATTTTGTAATCTTTTGAAAAGGAGATGATGATATGGCTCGCACAGGAGGGAATGATACGGAAGAACGTGAAGATAAAAACGTATCTGAACCGGTAAGCGAAGCAAAGGTCAACATGCTTTTTAATGACTATATGACAAAATGTATTGATATATTGTATCATCTGTCGATGAGTATTGGCGCTCAGACCAAAAGTATCTTTTCCGCTGTAAGAAAAGGATTCCGGTTTTTACGAAAGCTTTTAAGAAGGCTTTTCAAACCAAAGATGAGGAATTTTATAAGAAACACCAAAAACTTTCTTATGGTTCCTTTCAAATCTGCCGCCAGCCATGTTAAGTCCATTGTAAATGGAATCGGAGTGGTTAAGAGAAGGATGCAGGAAGCCAAGTGCCAAAACCGCTCTTGTGTGGGCGCTATGTGCACGACTTTGGCTAAAGGCGCAAAAAACAATAGTATTATCTTTAAAACTATTTTGAATTATACTGCTCCTGTTGTCTGTATTATCGCACTTATTGCAGTCATTAACTATGCAACCACCCTTACCTTTGCTGTTCAGGTCACTTACAACGGCGCGCATCTTGGATCTGTAAGCGATGAAAGCGTTTTTGAACAAGCTGAAACCATGATGCAGCAACGTATCGTATATGAAAACGGGAACAAAGCGGTAGACTCCGAGCCTGTTTTTGCTGTTGGTATCGTTGAAAAGCAAGATGTCATCAACGAAGATAGGCTTGCGGATGAACTAATAAAAACTTCTAACGAAGATATCGCCGAGGCACAAGGGCTTTATATTGACGGGAAATTCGAAGGTTCCGTAAAAGACAAAACCGTCCTTTCCCAGACTCTTGAAAATCTTTTGGCTCCTTATAAAAAAGATACAAACACAAATGTTTCGTTCATGAAAGATGTTCAGTTGAAGAGCGGTTTATATTTGACTTCCAGCATTGTAGACGAACAAAAGCTTGTAACCATGCTCACCAGTGACGTTACAACAGAAAAGAAATATACCGTAAAAGAGGGCGATACCCCAACGGGCGTTGCCGATAAACTTAACATTCATTATGCTGATTTTAAAAAGCTCAATCCAAATGTGGAAAAAAGCTTTATGCCGGGCGACAAGGTATTAATTGCCGCAAGAGAGCCTTTCTTGAGCGTCAAAGAGACCAAAAAGCAAACTTATACGCAAGCAGTTGATTTTAAAACCGTCGAAAAAGTGGATAAAGACTACTTGAAAGGTTTTTCCAAAGTAACACAAAAAGGTGTGAAAGGTCAATTAAAAGTCATTGCGAACGTGGAATATGTAAATGGCGTGGAAGTCGGTCGTGAGATTATTGAGACAACCACACTGAAAGCGCCTGTTGAGGAAAAGGTTACAAAAGGCGGAAAAGATCCTTCTTCTGTTTTGGCTGTATCCCGTGGAGCTTCTGTTTCCATTAAAAATGCAGGTATGTTCATCTGGCCTGTCGGCGGAGGATATACAAGTTCTCCTTATGGAGGCGCAAGAAGACATAAAGGAACAGACATTGCAGCTCCGCTCGGAACGCCTGTTTATGCGGCAGCGCCGGGACGAGTGGTTATGGCTAAATATTACTCCGGTTACGGCAAATGTATCATCATAGACCACGGAAACGGTGTTCAGACGCTTTATGGGCATTGCTCTTCTCTTTTTGTCAGCCCGGGTGAATATGTAAAACAAGGCGATAATATCGGCTTAGTCGGAAGAACAGGTCAGGCAACAGGAAACCATTGTCACTTTGAGGTAAGAATCAATGGAAGCGCTGTGAACCCTGAAAATTATATTGGACGCCGCGGAAGGTAACAATACGAATATGTTTATTGAAAGAGGATACGCTAAGAGTATCCTCTTTTTTGTTTTTATTTTGTAACTAAATAGTTGTTGATTTCATGTAAAAAATAGGGTATTATTGTAACATAATTGTAATGGAGGAAGGTTATGAACAAAAAGGCCAATATTATTACCGGGGCAATTTCCAGTTTTTTATGTCTTCTTATTTTCGCGCTAATGGTTTCAATGGGTATTATTTTTAACATCAACAGCACTTTTAACCAGAAGACCGCAACAAAGATTATTGAAAAGATGGACATGGCTCCTCTTATTGAGAATAAAGACGGTGAGCCTACCGAAATCTTTAGTTATATCTCAGATGAAATGCAGAAAAACGGTATCCCGGAACAAACCACTAAAACCATCTTACAATCAGAGGCTTTTAAGCAAATAATTACCCCTTATTTAAGCGATATATCGGGGTATCTTTTTGAAGGAAAAATTCCGGAAGGGATGACACAGGAAAAAATTATAGACATCGTAAAGGAAAACATGGAGCCTATTGCTTATTTAAGCGGAACCGTACTCACAGATCAAGATAAAAAAGAAATTCTTAATAGCGTTTCAGAAAAATCCCATGAGATTTTGAACGAAATCCCCGCTGCTCAAGATATTGTAGAAGATAATCTTCCCCCTCAGGTTGTTAGCACTATCAGAGGAATGCTGAGCCTTAAGGTAAAGCTTATTTTGATCGGTTCAACTCTGCTTTTGATTGGATTGCTGGTCTTTCTCCGTTTTCGGAAATCATGGTATGAATGGCTTGCTTGGAACGGTGCCACAACAATTCTTGCAGGAATTTCTGTCTTAGGCTTTGGCTTGGTCGTAAACTTGTTTGGTTACTCGGTCGGTTCTCAAGGAGATATTGCCGACACTTTGTTGACTCCTCTCTCCCAAATCATTACCAAAGGATTGATTATAAGCGGGGCTATCGGGTGTTTTACCGGACTTCTTCAAGTCGGCGGATTTATTTTTCTTCAAAAATCTCTGAAGAAAAATAAAATAAAGGAAGACTTAGACAATACTCCTCTTCTTCCTCCTGTAGATGAAAATACAGCGGTTGTCTAAAATATAACTTTAAATAATAAAATGCTTAGTAAGGAAAACACCTTTCTAAGCATTTTTGATTGCTACTATTTATAACTCCATTATGCTCTAAAAAGATTGCTTTTTATCGTATAATGGGTTATGATAAATGTAAAATTTTATAGTTGGAGGTTCCTCAGATGAAAAAAGGGACACGAATCCTCACTGGATTTTTAGCAACATTTTTTTGTATTATTATTTTGATCCTACAAATTACGGTCATACTTTGTTTTAACTTAAGCGGAAGACTTTCTCAAAAAGCAACTGAGAAAACTATTGATAATTTCAATTTCTCTGAACTTGTGGAAACCCAAAGCGAAGAAACCAACAATTTTTTTGAAGAAGCTTCCAGGACTTTAGATGCCAACGGATTGACAAAAGATCAATCCCAGGCTTTATTGGAATCCAACCTTTTTAAATCAATTCTTTCTCCATATGCGGGAGAAGTGGCAGGCTATCTCTTTGAGGGGAAAACTCCGAAGCATATCACCTCAGAAGAACTAGTCAAAACGATAGACGAAAATTTTGATGAAGCTGCCTCTGCGGCGAAAATTACATACACTCCTGAACAGAGATCAAAGATTATGGCCGCAATCAAGAGTGATTCGGACAAAATTGTACAGAATATCCCTGCTGCCAGTGAAGTGTTCACAGACGTTGACTCGGATGTTTTTCAAGCTTTTCGTAATTTAATGAGCGTGCAGACTAAAGTGATATTAATTGTGGCGATCCTGATTTTAATTGTTATTATTGCGCTCATGCGTCGTTCATGGAATGAATGGCTGATGTGGAGCGGTGTGACCACCCTGATTTCGGGAGTTGGCATTCTGCTTTTAAGCTTTGTTTTCGGTATTATTTTTGAAACTGTCTTTAAAGAGACAACTGATTTTGGTTCTATGCTCCTAGCACCTTTGTCTTCTTCCCTCTTCAGCGGAATTTCCATAAGCGGAGGCATCACCATTGTACTGGGGCTTGCTCAAATCTTTGCGTTTATTATTATCCGAATCATCCTAAAAAGCAAAAATGCACAAACGACAGTTCCCCCTGTTGGACAAATACCGACGCAATCGGATGTAACCGTTGCCAATTAAATACTTGACAAAAATGCCGGAGGTTTCACACACATGATTCGTGCAAAACAAGAGCTTGAAGATATTCTTTACGATTCTGGGATTTGTAAAGCGAATCAAACTACTGTGAAAACGTGAAAAGAATGATCATGAGATTTTCAACATGTTGATGTTTAAAGTGTTGAAAACTACAATATATTGCTTTTTTCATTTATAGAAACACAAAACCCGTTGTCTTATTCTCATTAAGACAACGGGTTTTTTCTATAGTTTTAAGCCTTGTTTTATGAAGATCTCACGCGCCATTTTGACTTGTTCCTCAGTAGGGATAGGCGTATCGGAAAGCTCATATTTTTTGTTCATCTCTTTCCATTTAAACTCGCCCATTTTGTGAAAGGGCAAAAGCTCCACTTTTTCAATGCATTGATAGCCCGACAGAAACTTCGCTAGCCTTTCGAGTTTTTCTTGTTTGAGCGTATATCCTGGAACCAAAACATGGCGAATCCAAACCGGTTTTTTTGTTTTCTCGCAGTAATCCAGTGTGTCAAAAGCCATCTTGTTGGGCCTTCCCGTAAGGACCTCGCAATCATCTGAGTCAACATCCTTAATGTCAAGCAACAGCATATCGGCGGCATCAATCGCCTGTCTGCTTAAAATAAGCTCTACTCCGCCCGACGTATCGATTGCGGTATGAAGTCCGTTTTGTTTGCACAAGGTCAAGACTTCTTTTACAAATTCAGGCTGCATCAACGGTTCTCCACCCGAAAGAGTCACCCCACCGTCTTTAATAAAGTTCCTATATTCTAAAATCTGATCAACCAGTTCTTTGGCGGAGATTTCTCTTCCTCCATTTGTTTCCCATGAATCAGGGTTATGACAAAAAAGACATTTTAACGGGCATCCCTGTAAAAAAGCAACAAACCTTACACCCGGTCCATCGACCGCGCCAAAGCTTTCGATCGAATGAATCCTTCCCATTACCTCATTTGCCAACGCAAATCCCCCTATTCACACAGTCATATGTTAAGTTAAAATCTTGAGTGGAAAGTCCTTGTAATAACATCTATCTGCTGTTCACGGGTAAGTTTGATGAAGTTTACTGCATAACCCGAAACACGAACAGTTAATTGCGGATATTTTTCAGGATGATCCATGGCATCCATCAATACTTCTTTCTTAAGAACGTTTACGTTCAAGTGGAATCCTTTGTCCAAGAAATATCCGTCCATCAGACTAACAAGATTGCTCACTTTTTGTTCATCGGATTTGCCAAGGGCATCCGGAACAATCGAAAACGTGTTGGAAATCCCGTCTTGTGCATACTCAAACGGAATCCTTGCAACCGACTTCATCGAAGCCACACAGCCGTTGGTATCACGCCCATGCATAGGATTCGCACCCGGTGCAAAAGGTTCGCCTGCTTTTCTTCCGTCCGGAGTAGAGCCTGTTTTCTTGCCGTATACTACGTTGGACGTAATGGTCAATACGGACATGGTTGGAACCGACTCACGATAAGTTTGGTTTCGGGAAAGCTTTTTCATAAAGTTCTTCACTACTTCTACGGCAATATCGTCTACGCGAGGGTCATTGTTGCCGTATTTTGGGAAGTCTCCTTCAATCTCATAATCTACAATAAGACCTTGATCGTTACGAACCGGTTTTACTTTTGCGTATTTAATCGCGGATAAAGAGTCCACAACTACGGACAATCCCGCGATTCCGCCTGCGGAAGTTCTTAAAACATTTTCGTCATGAAGCGCCATCTGGATTTTTTCATAGCAATATTTATCGTGCATATAGTGGATGATGTTAAGCGTATTGATGTATAGCTTTGCAAGCCATTCGCAAATCATATCGAAACGGCCCACCACCTGGGCATAGTCAAGGTATTCTCCCTGAATCGGCGCAATGTGCGGTCCAACCTGTTGTCCTGTTTTTTCATCTTTACCACAGTTTAGTGAATATAGCAATGCTTTTGCAAGATTGCAGCGCGCACCAAAGAACTGCATCTGTTTACCGATTCTCATCGGAGAAACACAGCAGGCAATGCCGTAATCATCACCGAATTTTTCAAGCATCACTTCATCTGACTCATATTGGATCGAAGATGTTCTGATAGAAATATCAGCACAGAATTTCTTAAAGTGCTCAGGAAGTCTTGTATTCCAAAGAATCGTCATATTCGGCTCAGGCGCAGGCCCCAGATTTACAAGTGTGTGCAAATACCGATAGGACATTTTCGTCACCATGTGACGTCCGTCAATGCACATACCACCTAAAGCTTCGGTTACCCACGTCGGGTCGCCGGAAAACAGTTCATCATAAGAAGGGGTTCTTAAAAAACGCACCATTCTTAGTTTCATAATAAAATGGTCAACAAACTCTTGAATTTGCTCTTCGGTGTATTTGCCCTCTTTTAAGTCTTTTTCAGCATAAACGTCCAAGAAGGTAGAAGTTCTTCCCAAAGACATTGCAGCGCCGTTCTGCTCCTTTACAGCCGCCAAATAAGCGAAATGCAACCATTGGATCGCTTCTTTCGTGTCGGTTGCAGGTTGTGAGATGTCATAACCGTATTTCGCCGCCATGGATTTGAGTTCTTCCAAAGCTCTTATCTGCTCCGAAATTTCTTCGCGGAGGCGGATGGTCGGGCTGTCCATAATATCAGGCGTTAACTCTCTTTTTGCCTGCTTTTTTTGCCCAATTAAATAGTCCACGCCATAGAGCGGAACCCTTCTGTAATCTCCGATGATTCTTCCGCGCCCATATGCATCAGGAAGTCCTGTAATGATTCCTGTATGCCTTGCTAACTTCATTTCGTCTGTGTACGCGTCAAAAACGCCGTCATTATGCGTTTTTCTGTATTTAAAAACACTGGCAATCTCTGCGTTTTCCTCTTTTTCATATGCACTCAAAGAAGTTTTCACCATTCGATATCCACCAAACGGCATAATTGCTCTTTTAAGAGGAACCTCTGTTTGAAGCCCTACGATTTCTTCCAAATCTTTTTCGATATAACCCGCATCATGAGAGTCAATTCCCGAGATAATATCGGTAGAGATATCATAAACGCCTTTTCTCTCCCGTTCAACCTTCATTAAATCACTGACTTTTTCCCATAATTTCTTGGTTCTTTCGGTTGGAGGAGCTAAAAAACTTTCATCTCCGTCATACGGTGTATAATTAGAAACAATAAAATCCCTTGTGTTGATTTCCCTGTTCCAGCTTCCTTTTACAAATGCCATACTGATAACCTCCCGTATTAAAGTAAAGTATATTAAAAAGGTATAGTTTTACCTCACATAACTATATTATCAAATCCGCCTGTACATTGTCAAATTTTTAACACACAAACTTTTCTATTCATTTATTTTATTTTTTATATCATTTGTATAGTGGTTATCTTTTATCCTCTTTTAAAGTAAAAAATATTAAAATCACTCTCAGATTTTTGTATAATATAACAAAATATCGGAAAGTTTCTGCTTTTTGACTATAATAAATTAACCAAACACAGCAATGTGAATGGCTAATTTATTATCATTTAATATTTATTCCGTTTCTAATTCAGGACTCTCTTCCGGTTCTTCGCCCTGCTCTGCTTCTTCTTTTTCAAGTTCTTGCTCTAATGCAATGGCTTCTGCTTCGGACTGATCATCATTTTCTTCTATTTTTTCCACCTCTGCGATTTCTTCTTCGTCATCATGTTCCGCACGGGCAAAAGTTACGACTTTCGCATCTCCGCTCAGTCTCATTACTTTTACACCGGACGCATATCTGGACATAATGTTAACGTCGCTCACTTTGATTCGGATGATAACCCCGTCGTTGGAAATCAAAATCAAATCATCTGTATCATCAACCACTTTAATGCCAATGACATATCCTTTTTCATCACTAACCTTATAGTTAATCTTTCCGAATCCACCGCGTGATTGAACTTTATATCCTTCAGTTGATGTTCTTCTTCCCTGTCCTTTATCTGTCACCGTCATCACGGTCGAATTCTCCCTGATTGGAGACATTCCCACAATAATATCGTTCGCACGGAGTTTAATGGCACGAACTCCTCTCGCAGAACGGGAAAGCGGTCTTGCCTGATTTTCGTTGATGCGAATTGCCATTCCGTTTTTAGTGGCAATTAGCAAATCACTGTCGCCTTCGGTCATCCTTACCCATGCAAGCTCGTCGTCTTCGTTAAGCGAAATCGCAATCAATCCGTTTTTACGTACATTTTTATATGCTTGAAGTTCTGTTCTTTTGATCGTTCCTTTTCTGGTTACCATCACAAGATATTTATCCGGATCAAAGTCGGTCACCTTAATCATCGCGGTGACTTTTTCGTCCCCTTCGATTGGAAGCAGGTTCACGATGTTCGTTCCTTTCGCAGTACGGCTTCCTTCAGCAATTTCATAACATTTAAGCTTATACATCCTGCCTCTTGAGGTGATAAACAGAATGTTATCGTGCGTGGAACAGATAAATAATTCCTCCACGAAGTCTTCCTCACGCTGTTTCATACCTGAAACACCGCGTCCGCCACGTTTTTGAGTTTTATATACATCCACCAGCTGGCGTTTGATGTATCCGTAATGCGTCAAAGTAACTACGCACTCTTCCTGCGGAATCAAATCTTCAATATCCACTTCACCGCTCACGGTTTGAATCTCTGTTCTTCTTTCGTCGCCGTATTTCTTTTTAAGAACTTCAATTTCTTCTTTAATAATATCAAGAATCAATTGATGATTTCCCAAAATCGAGGTAAGCTCCTTAATCTTTTCCATCAACTGAGCCAATTCCTCTTCAATTTTTTCTCTTTCCAAGCCTGTTAATCTTCCCAAAGGCATCTGAACAATGGCCGTTGCCTGAACATCTGAAAGATTAAACCGCTCGATTAATCTTTCTTTTCCCTCCGGAATTGACTTGGATGAGCGAAGGATTGCAATGACTTCATCAATAAAGTCCAGCGCAATCTTTAAGCCTTCCAAAATATGTGCGCGTTCCTGCGCTTTTCTCAACTCAAATTCGGTTCTTCTTCTGATTACTTCACATTGAAAATCTATGTAATGCTGCAAAACTTCTCTCACTGTCATAACTTTCGGCTGACCGTTTGCGAGCGCAAGCATGATAATACCCACGGTTTCCTGCAAGGAAGTGTAAGAATATAATTGGTTAAGTACCACTTGGGGATTTGCATTGGTTTTAAGCTCTACAACCATCCGCATTCCATCGCGGTCAGATTCGTCACGAAGGTCAGAAATGCCTTCAATTCTCTTGTTTTTGACATGCTCCGCAATGTTTTGAAGCAACCTTGCTTTGTTGACCATATAAGGGAGCTCGGTCACGACAATTCGGAATCTTCCGTTTTTAGTTTCTTCAATGTCCGCACGTGCGCGCAAAGTCACCCGTCCGCGACCTGTTGCATAGGCAGCACGGATTCCCGCACGGCCCATAATAATTCCTCCTGTTGGGAAATCAGGTCCTTTTAAAAACTCCATGATTTCGTCAAGAGTCGCTTCCGGATTGTCAATCATAAGACAAACTGCGTCGATAACTTCCCGGAGGTTATGCGGCGGAATGTTTGTCGCCATTCCTACTGCGATACCTGTCGAACCGTTCACCAAAAGATTGGGGAAACGGGAAGGCAGAACAGAAGGCTCTTTTAAACGGTCGTCGTAGTTGGAAGTGTAGTCTACGGTTTCTTTGTCAATGTCTGACAGCATATCCATCGAAATCTTGCTCATCTTTGCTTCGGTATATCTGTATGCCGCAGCAGGGTCGCCGTCCACCGAACCGAAGTTTCCGTGTCCGTCAACAAGAGGATATCTTAATGAAAAATCCTGCGCCATACGAACCAAGGCATCATACACAGAAGCATCACCATGAGGATGGTAACGTCCCAGCACAGAACCAACGGTATCCGCGCACTTTCTGTATGCTTTCTCGGGATAAAGTGCATTCTCAAACATCGTATATAAAATTCGCCTGTGCACCGGCTTTAGTCCGTCACGAACATCCGGTAACGCACGGCTGACAATTACCGACATGGAATAGTCAAGAAACGATTTTTTCATTTCCTTTTCAATGTCAATGGGAATTATCTTTGTTTCGTCATTATACAAAATTTATCACCCTTTGTTTGTTTGATACAGCAATTTAATTTGCTGCTCTTTCGTCTGAATAATTTTCATGAAGACTATTTATCAAAAGATTTCTTATTTCCTCTGTTTGTTGCTCGTTGATACATCTTTTCGGTACAACAAAAAGTCTTTCTTTGCCAACCGTCAAAATAAATTTATCGTTTTGTTCGATACCATTTACTTTTTCGCCTGCATAAGAAACCTTATAGCGCGAATCGTCTTCTCCGACAATCATACAATCTTCATAAAAAGAAATTTTAAACTCCTCTTTTACCGCGGCAATTGCAGCGGCAGTACTTCTCCTATGCCGATATGGAAGATACCAGATAAAGCCCATAACTACTCCGCTTACCCCTAATAGAAAAATACCTATCGTATATTTAGGATCAGTTATAACTGCGGTTAAGTAAAAAACAAACATAATTCCTAAAATGATGCTGTAAATAATGTTTCTTTTAAAAATTGTTCTTTTTTGGAAGAGATAAAGTGCAGGGATAATTTCCTTTTCATCCAAATTATAAAAAACATCTATTCCTTGTTTTTCATCATATTCAGACAATTCCTGATTCTCTGCTTCAAAAGCTCCGTTCGGATACTGTTCCACAGCTAAAGCGGGATTCACTTTCTCCTTTTTTTCCATTTCATCAATTTTTTTCGCAGCTTCAGCATAATTTTCCTGCGCAGCAAAATCCATCACCTGGCTGAAGTCTTCTTTATTTGCGCTTTTATTTTCATTGCTCATCGATTATGACCTTATATTTTCTTCCCTCGAGGGAGAAAATTTCCTTTCGTTCGTGTTATTTACAAACTTTCATCAGCTATTATACATCCAAATTCTGAACATATTTTGCGTTTTTCTCAATAAATTCCCGACGAGGAGCCACTTTATCTCCCATAAGGATGGTGAAAATTTCATCAGCACGAACGACATCTTCCATCTCAACCTTGATAATCGTTCTATGGCTTGGATCCATTGTAGTCTCCCAAAGCTGTTCCGGGTCCATCTCACCAAGACCTTTGTATCGTTGAATATCAACTTTGGCATTGGTTTCGCCGCCAAGTTCTTTGATAAAGATGTCTCTTTCTTTGTCTGAATACGCATAACGAACCTGCTTCCCTCTGGAAAGCTTATATAAAGGCGGCTGAGCAATATAAATATGCCCTTTTTCCACCAACGGTTTCATGAATCTAAAGAAGAAGGTTAAAAGCAACGTGCGAATATGGCTTCCATCTACGTCAGCATCCGCCATAATGATGACTTTTCCGTAACGAAGTTTTTCTAAGTCAATATCATTACCGATTCCACAGCCGAGCGCTGTCACTACAGGGACAAGCTTTTCGTTGCCGTAAACTTTGTCTATCCTTGCTTTTTCCACATTGAGCATCTTTCCCCATAGAGGAAGGATTGCCTGAAATCTTCTGTCTCTTCCCGCTTTGGCACTTCCTCCCGCGGAATCTCCCTCGACAATATAAATTTCAGTTACTTCTGTGTCTTTTTCAGAGCAATCTGCAAGCTTTCCCGGTAAAGATGCGGTCTCAAGCGCTGATTTTCTTCTTGTCATCTCTCTGGCTTTACGCGCCGCTTCCCTTGCTCGTTGCGCATTGATTGCTTTATCAAAAATAGAACGTGCTATGGAAGGATTCTCTTCAAAGAAGTTCATCAGATTCTCGGTCATCAGCCCTTCGACCAAAGGCCTGATATCTGTGTTGCCAAGCTTTGTTTTGGTCTGGCCTTCAAACTCACATTCAGTCAGCTTTACGCTGATAATCGCGGTCATTCCTTCGCGAACGTCTTCACCGCTCAGATTCTTATCATTTTCTTTTAAAAGATTGGTTTTTCTTCCGTAATCATTAAATACACGGGTTAGTGCATTTTTAAATCCGGTTTCATGCGTCCCGCCTTCTGTTGTATGGATGTTGTTTGCGAAAGACAACAGCACTTCGTTATAACTGTCATTATATTGCAAAGCAACTTCAGCGGAATTATCTCCGTCTATTTTTTTGAGATAGATTACTTCAGGATGAAGCGTTTCTAATCCTTTTTTGGTGTGAATATGCTCTACAAAGCTTTTGATTCCGCCCTCGTACTGCAATGTCTCTCCCCGAACATTTTCGGGATCACGCAGATCCTCCATAACGATTCTAATGCCCGCGTTTAAAAAAGCCTGTTCTCTTAAACGTGTTAACAAGATATCATAATCATATTCAGTGGTTTCAAAAATCTCTGAATCCGCTTTAAATTTAACTTGGGTTCCTGTTCTTTCTGCATTGCCGATAATTTTGATTTCTTCACTATAAGAACCACGTTCAAAGTGTTGAAAATAACAATGCTCTCCGTTACAGATGGTGACTTCAAGCCATTCGCTCAATGCGTTTACAACTGAAGAACCCACCCCATGCAATCCGCCGGAGACTTTGTATCCTGCTCCGCCGAACTTTCCGCCTGCATGAAGAACGGTGAAAACGACCGTCGCAGCAGAAAGACCTTCTTTTGGAAGGATTCCTGTCGGGATACCACGCCCGTTATCACTGACACAGATTACATCATCCGGCAACAACTCCACTTTTATTTCCGAACAATGCCCGGCCAACGCTTCGTCAATTGAGTTGTCCACGATTTCATAAACAAGATGGTGCAGTCCTTTAGGTCCTGTCGAACCAATGTACATACCAGGTCTCTTTCTTACAGCTTCCAATCCTTCAAGTACCTGTATTTGAGTTTCGTCATAATTTTGGGAAATCGGTTTATTATCCAATTTATTAAACCTCCAAAAGTTTATTTTTATTTATAAAAATTATAATTGATTATCTAATTGTTTAAAATATAATTTATTATACAAATTGTAAAATTCGTTTTAATCACTTTTTAAAAACTTAGCTCTTTTTTTGAGCGTCTGTGAACTAATTTGCGAAATGTATACCATAGTTTTTTTGTCTTTACAGCAAACAATAAACGACTTTGG
>JARBTU010000202.1 GCA_029240015.1 Oscillospiraceae bacterium
GATCACCGGATCCGCTTTTCTCATTGCTTCTTTGAAAGCCATAGAACCGGCAATTTTAAATGCCATTTCAGAGGAGTCAACCTCATGATAAGAACCATCATACAAAGTAACTTTCACGTCAACTACCTGATATCCTGCAAGAACACCAGCCTGCATAGCGCCTTTAATACCGGCATCAACAGCAGGAATATATTCTCTTGGAATCGATCCGCCGACAACCTTATTGATGAACTCGTATCCTTTTCCGGATTCGTTTGGCTCAGCAATAATCTTAACGTGTCCGTATTGACCTTTACCACCCGATTGACGGGAGTATTTATGGTCAACATCAGCAGAACGTCTGATTGTTTCTTTGTAAGAAACCTGAGGAGCACCGACATTTGCTTCTACTTTAAATTCACGCAGCATTCTGTCTACAATAATTTCAAGGTGAAGCTCGCCCATTCCGGCAATAATCGTCTGTCCTGTCTCTTCATTGGTATAGGTTCTGAAGGTTGGATCTTCTTCGGCAAGTTTTGCTAAAGCAATACCCATTTTTTCCTGACCTGCTTTTGTTTTTGGCTCAATAGCCAAATTAATAACAGGCTCTGGGAATTCCATGGACTCCAGAATAACCGGATGTTTCGGGTCACACAATGTGTCTCCCGTTGTGGTATTTTTAAGACCAACAGCAGCAGCAATGTCTCCTGCATAAACAGTCTCAATGTCTTTTCTTGAGTTTGCGTGCATCATCAAAATACGACCGATTCTTTCGGTGTGATCTTTAGTAGAGTTATAAACTCCGCTCCCTGCGTTAAGTGTACCGGAATACACACGGAAGAAGCCTAGTTTTCCTACAAAAGGGTCGGTAGCGATTTTAAATGCTAACGCCGAAAAAGGTTCTGTATCGGATGAATGTCTTTCCACTTCTTCATCTGTTTCAGGGTTAACCCCTTTAATTGCAGGAACATCTGTTGGCGCAGGCATGTAGTCAATAACCGCATCAAGCAATTTTTGAACGCCTTTGTTTTTATAAGAGGTTCCGCAAACAACAGGAATCATTTCGTTCTGAAGGGTTGCTTTACGAATCCCTCTTTTGATTTCATCTTCAGTAAGCTCTTCGCCCTCAAGATACTTCATCATAAGCTCTTCGTCTGTTTCAGCAACAGCCTCAACCAACTTCGCACGATACTCTTCTGCTTTATCTTTTAAATCATCAGGAATTTCTTCGACACGGATGTCTTTTCCCAAATCATCATAGTAAACATAAGCTTTCATTTCAACCAGGTCAACAATGCCTTTGAAAAATTCTTCAGCACCGATCGGAAGTTGAATTGGTACGGCATTACATTTCAATCTGTCAATCATCATCTGAACAACATTATAAAAGTCCGCGCCCATGATGTCCATTTTGTTGACATAAGCCATACGTGGAACTTGGTAATTATCTGCTTGACGCCAAACGGTTTCTGACTGCGGCTCAACGCCGCCTTTTGCGCAGAAAACTGTAACAGAACCGTCAAGTACACGCAATGAACGCTCAACTTCAACTGTAAAGTCAACGTGTCCGGGCGTGTCGATAATATTGATACGATGACCTCTCCAGAATGCAGTCGTTGCAGCAGAGGTAATGGTAATACCTCTTTCCTGCTCTTGCTCCATCCAGTCCATCGTCGCAGCACCTTCGTGAACCTCACCTATTTTATGCGTTTTACCTGTGTAAAACAAAACACGTTCGGTTGTTGTTGTTTTTCCTGCGTCAATGTGAGCCATTATACCAATGTTACGAGTAAGTTCCAAAGATACTTCTCTTGGCATAAATAGTTTCCTCCATCTTTTTGGAAAGCAACAAGGATACTTTTATCCTTGTGCGATTTGAATGATAATTGAATACAATAATGGAATACGATTTACCATCTGTAGCTTGCAAACGCTTTGTTCGCTTCTGCCATCTTGTGAGTATCGTCACGCTTCTTGCAAGCACCACCGGTGCCGTTAAGTGCGTCTAGAATCTCATTTGCAAGACGTTCTTTCATTGTTTTCTCGCCTCTGTTGCGAGAATAAAGAGTAATCCAGCGCAAACCTAAAGTTTGTCTTCTTTCTGGACGAACCTCCATTGGTACTTGGTATGTTGCACCGCCCACACGGCGAGCTTTTACCTCAAGTACTGGCATGATGTTCTCCATAGCTTGCTCAAAAGCCTCTAAAGCCTCACGGCCGGTTTTTTCAGCAACTATATCGAATGCACCATAAACAATTTTTTGAGCGACTCCCTTCTTACCATCCAACATAATGCTGTTGATAAGACGGGTAACAAGCTTCGAATTATAAAGTGGATCTGCTAAAACGTCACGTTTAGCAATATTACCTCTTCTTGGCACTTCGCTTCCCTCCTTCACATAATGATATCATAGGTACTCGAAAGTGATAAAACTCCCGTTCCACCGATGCAGAGGTAAATATAACTTATATATTAAACCGCTACAATAAGCGCAACTAGATTTCTTAAGGGTTTTATACTACTTTGATGCACCAGCCTTTGGACGTTTCGCACCGTATTTGGAACGGGATTGGTTCCTGTTCGCAACACCTTGGGAATCCAAAGTACCGCGAATGATGTGATAACGCACACCTGGCAGGTCCTTAACACGTCCGCCACGAATCAAAACCACGCTGTGTTCTTGTAAGTTATGGCCGATTCCAGGAATATAGGCTGTTACCTCGGTTCCGTTTGTAAGTCTTACCCTTGCAACTTTTCTAAGCGCGGAGTTCGGCTTTTTCGGAGTCATGGTTCTTACAGTAGTACAAACACCGCGTTTTTGAGGAGATTTCGTATTAGTCGCTACTTTTTTCATCGAGTTTAAACCCTTTAAAAGAGCCGGCGCTGTTGATTTCTTCTCAACTACTTCTCTTCCTTTGCGTACTAGCTGGTTAAATGTTGGCATATTGCACCTCCTTACACAAAAAATAGCGTTTATCAAGGGTTCCCTGACAAACAAATGCTTTCTTACTAAATAAAAGCATGCTTATTTACTATATCATTATGCAAAATAATTGTCAAGCTATTTTGTGAATTTTTTGTAAATTATATCTGACTATTACTATGATGTGCAGAATCAAGCATTTTATTTCCATTAATTTTCATTATTTCTACTTTATTGTTGAAAATTTTATTCCTTTACCGTATACTGTTTTTAGGCATTTTATATAAATTTTACGAGGTGACAGCTTGACAATTTTTAAAAATAAGCAATATAGGAATTTATTTTTTGTATAAACAATTTTTTCTTTTGTTTTACCATGGGTATTTAGTTTCAAGCATATACAATTTATAAACGATGTACTTGATGCTATAGAAGATAACACATTCAATTTGTTTGATCATATTTTTATGGCTTTACTTATTATCATCGCACTAAAATATACTTTTAGACATTATCTGATGGCGCTGATTCCTTGTTATATTTATGCTGTAGGCTATTATTGCTACAATGTTCTTATCTTGTCGGGTTTCTTCTCACATATAGCGCCACCAACAAGTCTGAAACCATTGCTGTGGGGGCCTATCATAAATATTCTTATCATAGCAATAGACACCTTAGGATGGTATTTAATAATATGGTTAACCAAAAGGCTTTCTGACAAAAATAGATGTGCAGTATCCTCTGTAGCGATATTCGCTTATGATTTCTTTATTGCCAACGTATTGCTTGATGTTTGTAGGGTTATTGGTTCTCTAATATGGAGTTTATTCCATAAAAAGCCTTTTTCTTCACCCCACATTTATTTCGCGATTTAGAAAGATTTACCCTAAGCCAAGCGCTTAATATGATTGTTACATTGTGTCTTAT
>JARBTU010000203.1 GCA_029240015.1 Oscillospiraceae bacterium
CTTATGAATCATTGCTTGATATTTGCAATCGCTGAAATATCCTTTTACACATCCCGCATTCAGCCGCCGATAGGGGGTTAATTCTTCGCCTGAAATGGATTCGTAATAAGTGACACTCAAGTACTCCGGCATTTCACATTCCAGAAAAAAATCTTCGTATAAAACAAAGTCATGTATCACAATTGAAAACATATTTTCACTGGTATATACCCAATAATGACCTTTGCCTTTTAAAGGGTCAAGTGCGTAACACTGACCTTCTGAATTGTATTGATCGTTGCATATTGTACGCGAAAATCCATTCTGCAGCAAAAAAGGCTCATGAAAAGTAAGATCACTTTTACTCATTTTGTTCCTCCTATATCACGATCAGACAGATATTTATCACGATTGGACGAATCTGTGGAATGTTTGTTGCGTCAAAATGTATATTTGATGTATACTGAATACAGCATGGTTAGTCAATGCTAACTGATTAAAAGTGTATCATTTCCTTAGTCGTTTGTCAACAGCAGTTCGGGAAAATGAAACACCAAAATTCAATTCTCAGGAGGAATTAAATATGTCAAGTCAAGTACAAGCAATTAAAAAAGGGATGTCTACCAAAGATTTGGTGACGGTCGGTGTTTTTTCAGCTTTGTTTTTTGTTGCCACTTTAGTCGGAGGAATTCTTTTTGCCCCTAATCCTGTACTCACTTATTTTACTCCACTGGCAGTTGCACTTGTGTCAGGTCCGGTTTATATGCTGCTCAGCGCAAAGGTTCCTAAGCGCGGAGCGATAATGATCCTTGGCATAGTGATGGGGTTGCTGATGTTCGTAACAGGAATGTACTGGCTTTGGTCAATTGCTTATGTAGTTCTCGCGGCAGTTGCAGAGCTGGTTGCCGGCATTGGAAAATATAAAAATATGAAACTCAATATTATCGGTTATATCGTATTTTCTTTAAATCCCATCGGGTCATATATTATGCTCTGGATCAATCAAAAAGCCTATACTGAATATTTGACAAGCAAGGGCACAGAGCAGGCGTATATGGATACAATGCTTGCAACCGCACAAAATTGGATGCTTCCTGTTATGATTGTAACGACTGCACTATGTGCATTGCTGGGGGCAATTTTGGGCAAAAAACTTCTTGGAAAACAATTTCAAAAAGCCGGAGTTGCTTAAATGAAAAGCATACTTCAGATAAGCACTTACAAAAGAGGTATATTCCATATTGATCCGCGTACAAAGTTGTTTCTGTTGTTCGTCGGAAATGTAACCGTTTTTTTAGCACCGGCGATTTCCTATGAGATTTTAATGGCAGCCACAATTTTGATGCTTGGAGTTTTATGCGGTGTTTATCGGTTTTCAATTAAAATGATGGTTTTTTATACAGGAGTTATTCTCATTCAAGTAGTTGGTGATTTATATTTCCCAAATGGAATCCGAATATTAGTTGTCACATTTGCGATTTTTGTGCGCAAGATTTTTCCTTGTGTGATGCTTGGCGGAATTCTTGTTTCCACAACAAGGGTCAATGAATTCATGTCAGCAATGAATCGGATTCATATGCCTAAAAACGTATTGGTACCGCTGACGGTAATGCTCCGCTATTTTCCTATGGTTTCAGAGGAATGGGTACATATTAAAAATGCAATGAAGATGCGTGATGTTTCTCCCACATTGCTGGGGTTTATAAAAAATCCGGGGCAAACCGTAGAGTGCATTTATGTTCCGTTGCTAATGTCTGCGTCTAAAATTGCCGACGAGCTTTCCATCGCTTCGGTAACACGGGGAATAGAAAATCCCAAACCCCGTACTTGTCTTCAGCAAATTAAGTTTCATACAGCAGATGCACTTTGTACAATTTATTTTGCGGCTCTGTTGGGACTGGTGTTTTTTGTTTAAAGGAGTGATTAATTGATTTCTATAAAAAATGTTACGTTTGTTTATGAAGGAAAAGAACGGGATGGCGTTGAAAATCTTAGTTTAGATATTGCCCGCGGAGAATTCGTACTGCTTTGCGGAAGAAGCGGATGTGGAAAGACAACTGTAACCAGAATGATCAATGGATTGGTACCGCATTTTTATGAAGGAGACTTCAGCGGACGGATCACAGTGGATGGGATGGATATATCACAAACCCCGATGTATCAAATTGCTGAAAAAGTAGGGTCTGTTTTTCAAAACCCCCGCTCACAGTTTTTTAATGTCGATACCGATAGTGAGATTGTTTTTGGTATTGAAAACCTTGCATATCCGCCTCCAGTTCTTCAAAAATGTTTGGATAAAACCGTAAGTGATTTAGATATTGAACAGCTTACTGGGCGCAGTATTTTTGAACTTTCGGGAGGGGAGAAGCAAAAAATTGCTTTTGCCTCCGTTTATGCTATGTCGCCTGAAGTTTATGTATTCGATGAACCGTCCTCCAATCTGGATACAGATGCAATAGAGAAGCTGAGAAAGAATTTGCTGATGCTAAAACGTATGGGAAAAACAATATTGATTGCAGAGCACCGTTTATATTATTTAAAGGACTTGGTGGACCTAATTGTATATATGGAACAGGGGCAGATAAAACAGGTTTATTCTCAGAAACAATTTCTATCCATGTCTGATGTTCAAAGAGCGGATATGGGATTGCGTACGATGGATTTATCAGATATAAGTGTTCCACTAAACTCAAAAAAAGGAGCCGACTGCAAGCTCAAAATAAAGGATTTGAGCCTGTGTTATAAAAAGCATATTATTATGCGAAACATTAACTTAGGTGCTTCTTGTGGAGAAGTTATTGGGATTATCGGACATAACGGTGCCGGAAAGTCCACTTTTTTAAAGTCTCTTTGCGGGTTACATAAACAGTATGGCGGTTCCTTTAGGTGGAAAGAAAAAGAACTGAAAGCAAAAGACCGTTTAAAAATTTCTTATATGGTTATGCAGGAGGTAGGCTATCAGCTGTTCGCGGAAAGCGTAGAACAGGAGTGCTATTTTGGCATTAAAAATCCAGACAGGCAAGCTGGAAAGCAAATTATGAGACAACTGGGGCTTTATGGATATAAGGACTTTCATCCCAATACATTATCAGGCGGACAAAAACAAAGAACCGCTGTCGCGGTCAGCATGGTTTGCGGAAGGGAAGTCCTTGTTTTTGATGAACCAACCAGTGGATTGGATTTTGACAGTATGAAGCTGGTGGCAAATCTGATATCGGAGCTTTCTGAACAGCAAAAAGTAATTTTTGTTGTTACGCATGACTACGAGTTGCTTTGTTCTGTCTGCAGTCGTGTCATTCACTTTGATGATGGGATGGTTCAAGATGATTTTTTGGTCACTCAGCAAAATATAGAGAAATTGCACCGATTTTTTATAGTATAGCAAAGGGTACTGGGTGTGAAAAGCAGATTTGTATAGAAAAGAGGTTAACTAATGGAAAATAAAAATTTAAAAACCGCAAAATCAAAAAGCGGAATGGCAAGGCTTTTGGAGATTGCGGCTACAAAAAAGCCTTTGGTCATTTGTTCAGCGATTCTTTCAGCGCTGGCATCCGTTGTTTCTTTTGTGCCTTATCTGGCAATTTATTATATTATCCGTGAAATTGTCGGAGTTTACCCCGATTTTGGAAATCTGGATGTGCAACGGGCAATGAGTTTTGGGTGGATGGCGCTTGGCGGTGTTGTTGGGAACATCCTGCTATATTTTCTTGCACTAATGTGCTCCCATCTTGCGGCGTTTGGAACCTTGTATGAACTTAAGGTAAGCTTTGCTTCCCATATTGCCAAGCTGCCTCTGGGCTTTCATTTGAATTTTGGCAGCGGGAAACTTCGTAAAGTAATGGATGAAAA